>JACMIU010000749.1 GCA_014380985.1 Armatimonadota bacterium
CCATCTCATAGTCGCCGGATTTAATGTCGAGTGCTACTAAACGCCCTTGATTTTCCGGCGTGTCCAATTTTGTTTGAAGATCGCGGGCGTAGATATCTTGTCCGATGCGAACCACGTCCGCACTTGCCATTGGTTCGATAGTCATTATGAAACCTCCTGTTCCATTATATCAAAAACGGGCGAGCATTCCTGCCCGCCCGTTTGCGTTTTGATAGCCCACAGTTTGCGCTTAATCCTCTTGAATCCGCGCAATCACCGGGTCTTTCACCATGATGAGCTTGCCCGCCTCGACCTCGAAAACGCCGGTCGCCGCGTTTTCGATCAACTCAACGTCGTGGCTCGCCATCAGGATCGTGCCTTCAAAGCGTGACAACGCTTCAATCAGAACGCCCCGCGCCGCCGGGTCTAAGTGGTTCGTTGGTTCGTCTAAGAGATAGAAGTTCGCCGGGCGGAGCAGGAACTTCGCCAGTGCAACGCGGGAGCGTTCGCCCCCGGACAGTACCCCGACCTTTTTGAACACCTCGTCGTTGCGGAACAGAAGCCGGGCCAGAAGACCCCGCGCCAGTTCCTCGACCGCGTGATCCAAACCGTACAGCGTTTCCTCAATCACGGTTCGGTTGGCGATTAGTGCCTCGGCTTGGTGCTGGGCGAAGTACGCCATCACGGTTTTCGGGCGCACTTCTATCGTGCCTTCGGTGATCGGTTCCACGCCCGCCACCAGTTTAAGCAAGGTAGACTTGCCCGCGCCGTTCGGACCGACAAGGGCTATCTTGTCGCCTTTGACGATTTCCAGCGAAACGCCGTCCAAAATCGTGTGATCGCCGTAACGTTTCACGACATTCTTGATTGTCACCGGGTCGGGCGACGACGGCGGCGGGGCGGGCAGTTGCATATAGATGGTTTTCTGCTTGTCGCGGGGGCGGGCGACCATCGCCAGTTTAGCGATTTGTCGTTCCCGCGACTCGACCATTCCCGCTTTCGATTTGTTCCCCTTGAAGCGGGCGATAAACTCACGCCAATCGGCGAGTTCCTTTTGCTGTGCGTCGTACTCTTTGAGTTGACGGTCGTGCGCTTCCTGCTTCTGCTGTTGGTAGTCGTCGTAGTTGCCCTTGAACTCCTTGATCTCACCCGCATCTACCTCCACGATGCGCTCCGAGACCACGTTCAGAAACTCGATTTCGTGCGACACCACCACCACCGTACCGGGGTACGACGGAATGTAGTCGTACATCAGCCAGTATTTCGCCGTGGTGTCTAAGTGGTTTGTTGGTTCGTCAAGGAAAAGGTACGCAGGTTCCTGCAGGAGCAGTTTCGCCATAGCGATTCGCATCTGCCAGCCCCCCGAATACGTGTCGGTGAGTCGCTCGGTCGCGCCCTGCTCGAAGCCCAGTCCCGACAATACGCGCCCGATTCGCGCATTCAGCGTGTGCGTTTCGAGTCGTTGCATATCGTCGGTCGCTTTTGAAAGTGCGTTCATGTCTATATTCGCGGCGGCGGCGGCGAGTTGCGCCTCGACATCGGCGACACCGGGCAGGGCATCGCGCATCTCCTCGCCCACAGTGACGCCTAAGCGGCACTGCGATTCTTGGTTCAAATAGCCGACGCTCGCGCCGTGGATATTGACAATCCCCTTGTCGGCATCCTCCATTCCGGCTAAAATCTTGACCAGCGTAGATTTGCCCGCGCCGTTATGCCCGACAACGCCGACGCGCTCTTGCGAGCCGATGACTAAGTTGACCTCTTTAAGCACGACCTGTGCGCCAAACGATTTGTGTAATTTCTCAACGGTAAGCATGGGTTATACCTTTTCCTTTCGGAGCGTGAATCGAAAACGTCAAGCCCTGAAAATACGCTTTCGTTTTCGTGCGCCCGGTTCCAACAAATAAAGCGACTCCGCCCGCAAAAAAACGACCGCGCCGATTCGCGCCGGTCGTTCTTTAAGGAAACGGGATACACTTCATTATACCGCGCCTACCGGTCGCCTTCCACACCGCCGAACGGTTTGACGCCAAGCCCGAATGCGGGCTATAATGGGAGTGTTGCAGGAGATTTCCCGATGCGATTACACATTCATTTTCAAGCGGGCGCGATTCGCGTGGACGAAATAGTCGAGGGCGATACCGCCGAAGCCATTACCGGCAAGATGCAGGCACGGGTCGCGCAGGAAGCCGGGATGCTGATTGGCGCGGTAATCAAGCGCATGACGCCGCTTCAGTTCGCGCAGGAGGCGACGCGACGCTACAACGCCGCCGCGAAAGACTCCGCCGCGCTTCCGCAATCGTGCGAGGATTTCCTCAAGATGGGCGTCGTGAAAGGCTTCGCGTCCACCCTGCCCGCGTAAAAGAAACACCATTTGCCGTATCATGTCTTTTTTCGACGAATCGCCTTCTAAAATGCCCGACGCGCACGTCAGCGAACTGCCTTTGTTTCCGCTCGACGTGGTGCTGTTCCCCGGCATGAAAATGTCGCTCCACATTTTCGAGGAACGCTACAAAGAGATGGTGGAACGTTGCCTTGCCGGATCTCGCCTGTTCGGTATCGTGCTACTGCGCGGCGACGCACCGGCGAAATCCCCGCGTAAGGTCAAAACGCACCGCGTCGGTTGTTACGCCCGAATCGCGCACGTCGAACGCTTGGCGGGTGGCGAGTTTAATCTGGAGATTGAGGGCGTCGAACGGTTTCGCGTTATCGAGCAACACGAGGTAGAAGCCTATCGCACCGGAATCGTGGAGCCGATGGACGACCGCGCCCCCGTGGGAGCGACCGAAGAGGTAGTGCAGGATTTGTGCGAAGAAGTGCAAACGCTTTTGGAGGAGTTCCTGACGCGGCAACTCGCCGCGCTCGGTCAACATATCGTGGAGTTCGATTTTCCGCAGAATCCCGCCGTGCTATCGCTGATTACCGCTTGTATTCTGCCGATTGGCAACCCCGATAAGCAGTCGCTTTTGGAAGGAACCGACACCGCCGCCCGCCTTCAAACCGAGCGCGACGTTCTGGAGCGGGCGATTGCGCGAATGAAGCGCGGCATGACGGCGCGTCCGTCGAAAACCAAGCGCGATGAAGAAACGTTCGCTCGCACGGACGCAGGAAGCGACGCGGCGCGGTTCGTGCCGCTCGATGCCGAACGCTACCGTGAGTATTTGTGCGTGAACTGATTCCCGCTACGGAATACTTGCCGCGATTTTTCGCAGTTCGGCTTCCGGCAGTTCGCCAATCAGCAGGTAGGACTTGCCGCTTGCGCCGCGAGCAAACAAACCGGTGCGTCCTTGCGGGAACGGAACCACCGCCGAGCCATCGGAGCGCAGAAGCGGGCGAACCCGCGCCGGAACGCCGCCGGGAAGCGTGGCGAGCGAAAGCGCGTTCAACCCGTTGGCGTAGCGCAGTGCAAAAAAGTCTCCGGTCGGTGTTGCTTCCACGGCGCGAAGCGCGTAACCGGAAG
>JACMIU010000750.1 GCA_014380985.1 Armatimonadota bacterium
CAACACGGATTCAAACGGGTGATGATGCGGCATAGCGGTAGTATACGAGGTGAACGGTTCGCTGTCCATTTTGTGTCCCCCCCGCAAGCCGTGTGATACAATACCCGCATCGAATAACGCGGCAAGTTCCGGCGCACCCACGCCGCCCCTTTGCCCGCACAAGGAAACGTTTTTGGAAATCTCCGCGACTGAACTGTTAGACATTCTGCCGCACCGCTACCCCTTTTTGCTGATTGACCGCGTTTTATCCGTGGAACCCGGCGTTCGCGCCACCGGTCTCAAGAACGCTTCGCACGGCGAACCGTATTTCGTGGGGCATTTTCCCGGTCATCCGATCATGCCCGGTGTGTTGCTCGTCGAGATGATGGCGCAGGTCGGCGGCGTGATGCTTCTCACCCTACCCGAACACAAGGGCAAACTCGCCTATCTCGCAGGCGTGGACAACACGCGCTTTCGTAAGCCGGTGCTTCCCGGCGACACCGTGATTACCGAGGTCACACTCACCAAGGCGCGTGGCACGATCGGCTGGGTCAAAGCCACGGCTAAGGTCGGCGAAGCGATTGTCTGCGAGGCCGAACTGATGTTCGCGCTACAATCCCGAAATAGCGAGGAAAATAGCCGGTAGCGCGTCCGCGCTTTTTCGGCAGGATACCCGCATGGCAAGCAACATTCATCAAACCGCCGTGATTGACCCGGCGGCACAAATCGGCGCGGACGTGACTATCGGCGCGTACTCGGTGATCGCCGGAAACTGCACGATTGGCGACAACACCGTCATCGGGCCGCACGTCGTTTTAGAGGAACACACGCACATCGGGCGGGAGTGTACGATTCGCTCCGGCGCGGTTTTAGGCGGTTTGCCGCAGGACTTGAAGTTCAAGGGCGAAACGTCGTATGTGCGCGTCGGCGACCGCAACATGATCCGCGAGTTTGTCACGATTCACCGGGCAACCGGCGCGGAAGCGTCCACCACGGTCGGCGATGACAATCTTGTCATGGCATATGTTCATATCGGGCATAACTGCGCGATTTCTTCGCGCACGATGATTTCGTCGTATGCCGCGCTTTCCGGTCATGTTATTGTCGAAGATAACGTGGTGATTGGCGGCATGGTCGGGGTGCATCAGTTTGTGCGCGTCGGCAAGCTCGCCATGCTCGGCGGATACAGCAAGGTCGTCGTGGACGTTCCGCCGTTCATGCTCGCCGACGGTCGCCCTGCCGACGTGCTGGAACTCAACGTGCGCGGTTTGCGCCGGTCGGGGCTTTCGGCGTCCTCGCGCACCAAACTGCGCCTCGCCTACAAACTGCTCTATCGCTCGAACCTGAATATCACGCAGGCACTCGAAGCGATTGAACAGGAAATCGAGCCGGAGGACGCCGTAACATACCTGACCGACTTTGTGAAAAATATCAGTAGCGGCACTTCCGGGCGGCAACTCGACAAGCCGCGTCGTTAGCGGGTATCCTGTCACCGTGTCCGAACCCCTTTCTATCGCCATTGTCACCGGGGAAGCGTCCGGCGACCGCGTGGGCGCACAACTCGGCGAAGAAATCCGCGCCCTGCGCCCCGATTGGCGTCTTTTCGGCGTCGGAGGCAAGCACATGGAGAGGGTGGGGGTCGAACTCTTAGCCGACTCGTCGCGCTTTGGCGTGGTCGGTGTCGCGCAGGGCTTGTCGCTTCTTCCCAAAATCATCGCGGCGACCGCGGGCTTTAAGCGCGAACTGCTCCGGCGCAAACCCGCCTTGCTGATTCCCGTGGACGCCGGGGCGTTCAACTTGGGCTTTCCGGGAATCGAAGGCTTGTGTCCGTGGACACGCAAGCACCTGCCACAAACCCCGATTCTGTACTACTTTCCGCCGGGATCGTGGCGGCGTGTTCTGAAGCGCACCACACTCGCGCAAAACGCCGACATGGTGTCTACGCCGTTCCCGTGGTCGGAAACCGAACTGACGCGCCTCGGCGTGAACGCTCGTTTTGTCGGGCATCCCCTGCTTGACCTCGTGCAACCCGTCGAACCTGCCGCCGCGTTCGCCGACCGTCTCGGTATCGAAACCGAACACCCGATTGTCGCGCTTCTTCCCGGCAGTCGCCCTGCGGAAATCGAGTATATTTTGCCGACGCAGTTGCGGGCGGCGGAGATTATTCGGCGGCGCGTTCCCGGTGTGCAGTTCGTGATCGCGCTGGCGACCACGACAAGCAAGGCGGCGATACTGAAAAAGGTGACAGAGTATCAAGCCATGCTGAAAAACAGACAGGGAGCCGGAAGCGAACAGATAGCGCAAAAACTGCGTGAATGGGAGGATGCCACCGGAATTGGCGGCAATTCAGGCATTGTGCCGGTGTCGCCGGGAGGCGCGTTCGCCGCACCGGAGGAACTCGCCCGACGACAAAAGGCGTGGATACAAAAAGCGTCTGGCTTACCCGAACCCGAAGGCGAGTTGCCGCTGGTGATGGTCGAAGACCGCACCTACGACGCGATGGCGGTTTCCGACGTGGTGGTCGCAGCGTCCGGCACGGCAACGCTGGAAGCGGCGATACTCGGCAAGCCGATGGTGATCTTGTACAAAATGTCGCAGTGGAACCGCCCGCAGTATTGGCTCGTGCGAAAATCGTTGCCGCCGTTTATTGGCTTGCCGAACCTGCTGGCGGGAAAGCGCATCGTGCCGGAGTTCGTGCAGGATGACGCGACGCCCGATGCTATCGCCGAGTCGGTGATTGACTACCTGCTCGAACCGGACAGAATGCTTCGTACCCGCGCCGATTTGGACGAAGTTCGCGCCCTTCTTGGTACGCCGGGGGGCGCGGCGCGAACGGCGCAAATGGCGGTGGAGCTCGCGGAGCGCGGGCGTACCGCGTAGCGGGGATGCTCCATTCCCACTACGCGGCAACGAGTGCGATACACTAACAAGCGTATGAGTACCGCCGCCCTGAACGTTTCGCCCCGACCGACCGAAGGAGCCGAAACAACCGTTTCCCCGCGACCTAACAGTACCCGCGACCGGATGCTCGCCTATCTCACGCCGCACAAGGGGGTTCTCGCTACCGGCTTGATTTGCGGCATACTGGCAACCGCGCTCGAAGGTGGGACACTCTATGTGCTGAAAAAGTTCATCGAAAGTTTGAGCGATGTTTCGCAAGGACGCTTTTTACTGTGGACGTGCCTCGGTATCGTGCTGTTATACGTTTTCATGGGCGCGTTTCGCTACGGGCAGAATATCTACCTTGCCACCGCCGCACAGCGCGTCGGGCTCGGAATCCGCTGCGATATTTACGCGCACCTGCAGAAGTTTGCGCTCGGCTACTTTCACAAACGACGCACCGGCGCGATTATGTCCACGCTTCAAAGCGACGCCGCAAAGGTGCAGAATGCCGCGATGCTTCTGAAAGACGCGGTGAACGCGCCGATTTCCGCCGTTGTTTTTCTCGGTATACTGTTCGACCTGTCTTGGGTGCTGACGTGCTTTCTGCTTCTCGCCGTGCCGCTGATGGCGGTCGCTATTCAAACCCTGACGCGCCGCCTTCGCGCCCTGTCGCAGGAAACACAGGAAAGGCTTGGCGATTTATCCTCTGTGATGGAGGAAACGATTGCCGCGCCACGCATCGTGCGGGCGTTCTCGGCGGAAAAGCGCGAAATCGCCCGGTTTGAAAAGGCAAGCATCAGCGCGATGAACGCGCAACTGCGCTCCGTGTCTCGCTCCGCCCGCGTCGGTCCGATTGTGGATGTGCTGGGTGCGCTCGGTGTCGCGGTGGTGCTGTATGTCGGCGGCACGCTGGTGCTGAACTTTCAAATGACTACGGCGGCACTGATTACCTACCTTATCGCGGCGTCGAAAATCTCCTCGTCGGTGAACGCGATTGGCGGCATCAAATCCACCTACGAGGATATGATGGGCGCGGCAGACCGGATTTTCGCCGATGTACTGGATGTTGCGCCGGAAATTGAGGATGCGCCGAACGCGGTAGAACTGCCTACCGCGAAGGGGCGCATCGTGTTTGACAACGTTTCGTTCGCGTATTCGCCCGATACGCCCGTGCTTTCCGGCATTTCGTTGACGATTGAGCCGGGGCAGGTGGTCGCGTTTGTCGGCGAAACCGGGGCGGGCAAGTCTACCCTCGCCGATTTAGTGCCGCGCTTCTACGACCCGACTGGGGGAAGCATCACGATAGACGGTCACGATTTGCGTGGCGTAACGCTGGCGTCTTTGCGAAAACAGATAGGAATCGTGCCGCAGGAAAGCGTTTTGTTTTCGGGAACACTACGCGAAAACTTGGTCTACGGTCAACCGGGCGCGACCGACGAGCAGGTACGCGCCGCCGCCCGTGTGACGAATATCGCCGAGTTTATCGAATCGCTCCCGGACGGCTACGACACCCGCGTCGGCGAACGTGGTTCCACGCTTTCCGGGGGGCAACGCCAGCGCGTCGCTATCGCCCGCGCTCTGCTCGCCGACCCACGGGTTCTAATTCTCGACGAAGCGACTTCGGCTCTCGACGCGCAAACCGAATCTTTAGTGCAAGCCGCATTAGATACCCTGCTGACTGGTCGCACAACCCTGATTATCGCGCACCGCCTGTCCACGATTCAAAATGCCGATATAATAGTGGTGCTGTCGCAGGGAAAAGTCGCGGAAACCGGAACCCACGCCGAACTGCTCATGTATGGCGGGATTTATACCCGGTTGTTCCGGGCGCAAGCGAAGCAGAAACAGGTGCAGGTTGAGCCATGACGTTCAAGGAATGGACAAAAAGAACTTTTCCCAAAGAAAGAATTACCCCGTTTGCTATTAAACTATTATCGTTCTTGCTTCCCATACTTCACCGAACGTGGCGCATCACGGAAGAAGGGCGCGAACGCACCGAAGAACTAATCGCAAGCGGCGGCGTGATTATGGTGACATGGCACGGTCGCGCTTTAGTCCCGTTCACGGTGATGCGGAACCGGGGCTGTCACGCGCTCGTATCGCAATCCGGCGACGGCGCACTTTTAGCCGGGGTGCTGGAAAACTTAGGCTGGGGCTTAATTCGCGGTTCCACAGGACGCGGCGCGGTCGCCGCGCTTAAGCGGGCAAAAACGATTTTGTCGCAACCGGGCGCGTTTTTGGCATTCACGCCCGACGGCCCGCGTGGCCCCGCCGGGGTCGCGCAACCGGGGATGATTTTTTTGGCGCGGAAAACCGGCAAACCCCTGATTCCGGTCGGTATCGCCGCGACGCCGCGCAAGCTGTTTAAGTCGTGGGATCGGTTTATGGTTCCCCTGCCGTTCGCCCGCGTGCATTTTATCTACGGCGAACCGCTCACGATTCCCGACGACGAAGATTTGCCCGTCGCCACACTGCGCGTGCAAACCGCGATTTCCGCGCTTGAAGCCCGCGCCGAACGGACACTGGGCAGTACGCCGCTTCCGCCGTCGCTCCGCCCGGTGAATGCCGATCTATTGCAGGGCGAGGAGTATCTGCACGAACAAGCCGCGTTAGAACTGGTAGAAAACGCCGCCCGCTAACTGCGCCATGCGAATATCGGTGATGCCGCGCCCGCCTTCGGTGTTCCCTTGGTCGGCGATGAGCGAAACCGCGTCACCGTGCTGGTATTTGCCTTCGAGGAAAAGCCCGATGTGCGGGGTCGCCATAAAACGCCCGCCGCCAAACAACTGGTAGCCCCAACCGTTCGGGTGATATTTTTCCTTCACGCCCAAACTGTTGATAATGTTGATGCTGTACAAAAACGTGTACTGCGGACCACCGCCGACATACGGTTGAAACCGCCCGTCGGGATACTTCACGCTCACCGCCACGGGAACGCGGTACAAAACATTCAGCGAGAAACTGTTGATACCGTTGGTGATCTGATATTTTTGCACGCGGTCGCCGACGGTTTCGACGCCGTTTACCGATTGCCCGTTAAACGTGCCGGTGAGCAGTTTGCGCTCCTCCAGTTTGGCATACATTTTGGAGTGATTGAACTCCGCCTCGAAACCGATACGCGGCGACTTCGGCAGGAAAATCCCGACTTTGACTCCGTAATACGGCGAGCCGCTAAACGGTCTGCCGCGCCAAGAAACATCGTGGTAGGTCGCGTCGGTTCCCAACACCGGTTGCAAAAGGCGCAGGTCGGCATTCTGTGCCTGCGTGGTCCCCGTGTAAAGCGAAATGTAGGGTCGTTGCGCTCGCGTGCCGGTCGGTTTTACCGGTTCGGCTTCTTGCGCGTTGGCAACGATGGGAAACAACGAGAAAATAGCGGCGACGAAAAAAGCGTGAACGACACGCGGCGAAAACAACGGCACTTTGAAAGTATCCTTACCTGTTAAAGCGTGGCGGGGCGCAAGCGAAACCAAGTCTGCTTGCGCCGAAACCTACGCAGTATACCGTACAAAAACGGCGTCGGTTTAGTTACAACAAAAGTAGCGTGGGAGTTTCCAGAATCTCCTTGAGCCGTGCCAAAAACGCCGCCGCCGGTGCGCCATCGGTGGCGCGGTGATCAAACGATAGCGAAAGCGTCATTAGGGGGCGCACCGTTGGCACTCCGGCGCGGGCAACTACCGCGTCCGCGATTCCCCCAACCCCCAAGATTCCGACTTGCGGCGGCGCGATAATCGGATTGAAGCCTTCGATGCCATAGTTGCCGAGGTTCGATACGCTGAACGTGCCGCCGACCATATCCGTCGTTGTCAGGGTTCCGGCGCGGGCGCGTTTCGCTATATCGTCACGGTTCGCGGCGATTTCTGCCAAACCTTTGCGGTGCGCGTCCCGAATCAGCGGCACGACCAAGCCTTCCTCGCCGAGCGACACGGCAAGCCCGATATGCACGTCGTCGAAAATGGTGATGGTGTCGCCTTCTATGTGCGCGTTCATGTACGGGTGTTCGGTGAGCGCGACCGCAACCGCCTTGACGATAATATCGGTCGGCGACAGGCGCACCCCGGTTTTCTTCTCGATAGGCGGCAGAAGCGTTTTCCGCAGTTCCATCGCCGCGCCCATATCGGCGGACAGGTGGAGTGTGACGTGCGGGGCGCGGGCGACGGATTTGGCGATATTATCGGCGACGCGCTTTCGCAAACCGAACAGTGTGACGGTGCGCGAACGCGGGGCGTCGGTTACGGGCGGCGGGACGGCGACGGCAACGGGCGCGGCGGGACGAACATCGTCCGCGACAATGCGCCCATTCGCGCCCGTGCCAGACACGCCGGACAGGTCAACGCCCTCGCCACCCGCAACGGCGCGGGCAAGCGGCGACACCTTTACAGGGCGTGGGACTTCCGCTTTCGGCACATCGGCGAGAAAGTTCAGCACGTCTTTTGCCTGAACGCGCCCATGAACACCGGTTCCCTTTCCCATGAGTTCGGCGAAATCAACGCCGTTTTCGGCAGCGGCGCGGCGGGCGCGGGG
>JACMIU010000751.1 GCA_014380985.1 Armatimonadota bacterium
CGCCGGTTTCAGACGCGTCCGCGCCGCGCCCGCGTCGCACCCGCAAACCGGTGGCGGAACTGACGCCGGTCAACGCGGAGACCGACGCGCCCGCCGACTCCGCCCCTGAAATAGTGGCGGCGGAACTATCTCCGATTGCGCCGCGCCCGCGCCGAAGCCGCCGTACCCCCGCCGCGCCCGCCGAACCGACGACCTTTGACGATGTTCCGATGGCTACGTCGGGCGCGGATGATGCCGCCGAAAATATCGAGCAGGTATTTGACCTACCCCCGACCGATACCGATGCCCCCGCCGATGACGCGGCGATGGAGGAAATCCGCGCCGAGTCCGAGGCGATTTTAGAGGAAGTGCTGGCGGAAACCCCGCCCGAATCCAGCCGTAGCCGAAACCGCAACCGGCGCGGACGCGGACGCGGCAGTTCCGGCACCGATGCCGCGATTGTGGGTGTTCCCGCCGAACCGGTTCCCGCGAATGGCGTGTTTCGCAAGCGCGGTGCAGGCACTCTGGTGCGAACGATGCCGCTTCCCGCGCTTCCCGTGACCGGAGATGTTACCGCGCCCGCGCCGGAAATCGCGCCGGTTCTGCGGAAGCGCGGGGTGCGAAACACGCTGACCACGCGCCGCGTTCTTACGCCCGACGGCGTGAGCGTGGTTGCCGCCGCGCAGGTCGCCGCCCTGCTCGGTAGCGTCAGTATGGTTCCCATCCTGCGTGTGGAAGGCGATATTACCGTGCCGGTCTTGGTTCCTCTGGTGGAACCGGTCGTGCCGGAGTACGCGCCGCTCGCCGCCGAGATATTGGAGAAACTGCCGCAGGTATCGGTGGTACGCGTTAACGGCTTGCCGGAACTGCACGTGAACGATGCGCCGATAACGCCCGCGTTCTTGTTCGTCAATACCGAAGTCACCGACGAACCCGAAGTCGCGCAGGAAATCGCCGTGCGCGAAATCCGCCGCGCCTATACTGCCGGGGTTCGTTTGTTTACTCTGATGGCACACCTGCCGTGGCGTCGCAAATCCGGCGACCGCCGCTACGATTCCATCAACGCCGTGCTTGGTATGGTTGCCGAGAACGCGCCCGACGCGCTGGTTCTGCCGCGCCTGATTTTCTCGCCTCCGGTGTCGTGGGAACGCGCCCACGAGGACGATATGGCGGCTTACGACAGCGGCGAACCCGGCGATGTTTCGATTGGCTCCGACTTGTTCTGGCAGGAGGAGGCGAAAGATGCCCTTCGCGCCGCCGTGGAACATCTCGCGCAAAGCGAACACGCCCCCCGCACTCTCGGCGTTTTCCTCGAACACGGCGAATGGTTCCACCCGAAAGGCGTGGGGGCAGACCGGTCGCCCGCCAACACCGCCGCGTTCCGTGTGTTTTTGAAGGAATATTATGCAAGTAGCGAAGTCGCGCTACGCTCGGCGTGGCACGACGGCTCGGTGACATTCGACGCTGCCGAAATCCCGTCGCCGCAAACCCTGATGGGCGTTTCCGCGAACGGCTCACAACCGGTTTTCCTCGGCGAGCGCGAACAACGGATCGCCGATTTCTATCGGTACACGAGCGAAATCACCGCACAGCGCATTACGCACTTGGCACAAATCGTCAAAGAGGCGAGCGCGGGGCGAATGGCGGTCGCGGCGTCGTATGGCTACACGCTCGAAATCGCCCGCCCGAATTGCGGACACTACGCCCTATCGCACGTCTTAGCGTCGCCGGACGTGGATATTATCACCGCGCCGCTGTCGTACACGGGGCGTATGCCCGGTGGCTCCGCGCCGCTCCCGCTTCCCGTGGATTCGGTGCATTTGGCGGGGAAACTGTTCGTCGGCGAGGATGACACGAAAACGCATCTGGCACTGCGTGAAACCGGCGACGACTACAACCCGAAACTCGCCACGGAAGCCGACACCCGCGCCGTTCACGCCCGCAACGTCGGCACACTCGTTGCCAAAGGGTGC
Source organism: Armatimonadota bacterium (assembly GCA_014380985.1). Lineage (GTDB taxonomy): Bacteria > Armatimonadota > Armatimonadia > Armatimonadales > Armatimonadaceae > JACMIU01. Next base: position 1,953 of record JACMIU010000751.1, read on the forward strand.
GGCGTGTCGTGGATGGATTTATGGGGCGAAGGCTGGCTCGACAACGACGCCGTTTGGGAGAATCTCGGCGGGCTAATGCGCGTCATGGAATCCGCCGCCGCCCTGCGTCGTACCCGATTGCACCCGGTTCCCGCGCCCGAAGTCGCCGTTTTCGTGGACGAAGAAGCGTTCTTCGACGTGGCGGCGAGTAGCGACGCGCCCATTCTGGCGCAATTGGTCGGGCATCACCGCGATATTTTCGCCCGTGCCGGGGCGTCGGTCGGCTACTACCTGTTTAGCGACTTGGCGAAAGAGTCATTCCCCGATGCCGCGAAACTGTTTGTCTTCCTGACACCGTTCTGTCTGCCTTTGTCGGTTCACACGGCGATGAAAACGCGCTGGCAAAACGTGGGGCGCACCTTCGTCTGGCTGTTCGCGCCGGGTGTCGGCGAAACCGGCAATATCGCCGAGTTTTCGGAAACGCTCGGTTTCCAACTGCGCCTACAACCGTGGGGATCGCGCACCGGAACCGTGGTCACGGACGGCAAGTTCATCCTGACCGAAAACGCGAAGGGCGAACGGTTCGGTGAGGAAACGCGCATCAACCCGTCGCTCACGGTCGCCGACCCGAAGGCGCAAATCCTCGGCGAGTACGTGGCGAGTGGCAACCCGTCGCTGGCGTACCGCAAGCATCCCCGGTGGCAGTCGGTGTTTGTCGGAGAGCGCGAACTACCCCTGCCGCTCGTGCGCGGTTTGTATCGTCTGGCGAACGTGAACGTGACCATGCCCGGCGACGACGCGACCGCGATTGCGGGCGACGGATTCGTTTCCGTCCATTCACCGCGTGACGCCGGGGTAACGGCGTTCTCGCCGACCCGCGCCGAAGCGTCGGTGTACGATGCCGCGACCGGCGAACTGTTAGCCGGAACCGGATACGGGGCGGAGATTGAAACCGCGAAGGGGCAAACGCGCTTGCTGTTCTTCGCCGCGCCGGAGGAGTTAGAAGCACGGTTCGGCATTGCCGCCGAAGCCCTCACCGACGCGCCTCAAGGCTTGCTTGAGTCCGATCTGCCCGCGCTTGGCAAACCGTTCGAGATGGAAGCCGCGCCGGTCGTGGAGGCAAGGCGGCAACCCGTCGCGCCGCCCGCTACCGCGACGCGACAAAGTGCGCCCCCTGCACCTGCACCGAAACCGCAACAAACGCGCCTGTACCCGGTAGAACTGTCGGTGTCGGAGGAGGACATCGCGCAGTTTGAAGCCGCACTTGCCGGGGAAATCGCCCTGCTTGACAAAGACGCCGACGAAGCCGAAAGCGAAGCCGGGCGCAAGAAACGCCGTCGCCGTCGCCGTCGCGGGGGAAATAACGGCGAAGTTGTCGGCGAAAACGGTGAGACCGAGGGCGCGGACGCCGACGAAGGCGATACCGGAGAAGGCGACGTCGAACCGGGCGACGATGTGTTCGGCTTCGGGGCGGTCGCGCAAGCGTCCGCGTCGTTCGACGCCGACGCGCTTCTGCCGCTTCTGCCGCAGGGCGATTCCGAAGCGGCAGACGCCCTCGGCGGCGGGAGGTTGCCGTCGTCGCACGAACTGCCGGTAGACTTGCTCGCCGATGTGATGGAGCGATTGTTTTCCCTGCCCGAACTCGCGCCCGTCAAGCCCGCCGGTGTGCCGGAACCGGCGCGTCGTCCGACCTTAGACGAACTGCTGCCGTTCTCGGAAACGCCGGACGCGGGGGATGTTGGCGAAACGCGCACCAGCGATACGCTGTTCGCGGCAAGTGACGCCGAAGCGGAAACGACTTCCGCCGAAACGATCGAACTGGAAGAAATGGTAGAGGTGCTTTCCCCAACGGAACAAGCGGCGGAACCCGCTCCCGAACCGACCGCCGGAGAACCCATCACAGAGCCGCCCGCTGAACCGGTAGCCGAACCGATGGGGTTACTGTCGGAAGGCGCGGTGCGAACGCGCCGGGGAAGCGGCGGGTTCGCGTCGCGTTTGCGGCAACGCGCTGCCGACCGTGCGCCCCGTGACCCCGCCGCCGAAAATGACGCACTGGCAGACGCGCCGTTAGGGGAAGCGGACGAGACTGCATCCTAAAACAAAAAAGAAAAGTGGTGCGGTTTCCTGTATAATGGTGCGGGCGAGACGGTTTATCGCCCGCACCAGTACAAAAAACGCTCCGCCGAGCCGCCGGACGCTTGTTGACATCAAACAAGTGGGGGGTGAGCGGACTGACAGAAACAACGCATCTCGTCTTGGACGCGGCAATTCTTTTGCTGAGTGCCATGGCATTTATCGGATTAACCAAATACCGGATAGAACCGCGTGAGCGCGAACTGCGCGAATCACAGGCGGAACTGAAAAAACAAAAAGAAGAAGCGGATAGTGGGATCGAAGCGCGGCGAAAGGAAGCCATCGTCGCCGCGAAAGAAGAGGCATATCGCCTTCGCGCCGAAATGGAGCGCGAAAACCGCGATAAGCGTGCCGAAGTGGGACGGTTGGAGCGCAAACTGGCGCATAAAGAAGATACACTTGACAAGCGAACGGAATCGTTAGAAAGCAAAGAACAGGCATTAGCCGATAAAAAATTGGAAGCCGACCGGCTTCGTACCGAGTTGCAAAACCTGTTAAACAGGCAACGAACTGAATTAGAACGGGTGGCAAACCTACCGACCGACGAGGCGAGAACTCAGGTGCTTCGCGCCGTGGAAAGCGAAACGCGCCTTGAAGCGGCACGTCTAATCCGCGACATTGAGGAGCAGGCTAAACAAGAGGGCGAACGTCGGGCGCGAAATATCGTCACGCTTGCCGTTCAGCGGTGCGCGGTGGAACAAACCACGGAAACCACGGTTTCCGTAGTCGCTTTGCCATCGGACGATTTGAAGGGACGCATCATCGGGCGCGAAGGGCGCAATATCCGGGCGTTTGAAACCCTGACCGGCGTGGATGTCATTATTGATGACACGCCCGAAGCGGTGGTCGTATCGTGCTTTGAACCGGTGCGCCGCGAAATCGCCCGTATCGCGCTGTCTGCGCTTGTCATGGACGGGCGGATTCATCCGGGGCGAATCGAGGAGGTCGTTGAAAAAGCCACGATTGAAGTCGAGGAGAAGATGCGCGAGGCGGGGGAACGCGCCGTTCTGGAAACCGGCGTTTCGGGGTTGCACCCGGAACTGATTCGCCTTGTCGGGCGGATGCGCTACCGCACGAGTTACGGGCAGAACATTCTGACACACAGTATCGAGGTGTCGAATCTATGCGTGTCGCTCGCGGCGGAACTGGGCGCGAACGTGGAAATCGCCCGCCGTGCCGGGCTTTTGCATGATTTGGGCAAGGTGGATTTCGACAACGATCAACCGCACGCGCTAATCTCGCGGGATGCCATGCTCAAATACGGCGAACACCCGGAAGCGGCGCACGCGGCGGGGGCGCACCATAACGACATCGAACCGGAAACGGTGGAGGCGATTCTGGTGCAGGTCGCCGACGCGATTTCGGCGGCGCGACCGGGGGCGCGGCGCGAAATGCTCGAATCGTATGTGAAGCGGTTGCAGAAACTGGAGACCATCGGCGACGCCTTTCCCGGCGTCGAGAAAACGTATGCCGTGCAAGCGGGGCGAGAAATCCGCCTGATGGTACGACCGGGCGAAGTAGACGATCTGGCGGCAATGCAACTTGCCCGCGACGCCGCCAAAAAGATCGAGGAAGAGATGGCGTCGCAATATCCGGGACAAATCAAAGTCACGGTGATCCGCGAAACGCGGGCAGTAGAATACGCGAAGTGAAACAAAATTGAAGTTTCTGTTTTTTGGCGATATAGTCGGCAAGCCGGGTAGGGACGCGATTCTCGCGCTTCTGCCCGGTTTGCGCGACGAATTCGCGCCCGATATGGTGGTGGCGAACGCGGAAAATATCGCCGGAGGGTGGGGCATCACGCCTCATATCTCCCATGCCCTGTTGACAAGCGGCGTGGATGTCGTTACTATGGGCAACCATACGTGGGCGAAAGAAGACGGCATGGAGGTTATCACGGGCGAACCACGGGTTTTGCGCCCGCTGAACTATCCGCCGGGGACACCGGGACGCGGGGCGGGGCTGTTTCGCACCAAAGAGGGCGTTTTGGTGGGCGTTGCCAACATTATGGGGCGCGTGTTCATGGAACCGCTCGACTGCCCGTTTCGCGCCGCCGACAATTTTTTCGCAACGTTCCACCCGAAAACCAACGTACTACTGATAGACTTTCACGCGGAAACCACGTCGGAGAAAGTCGCGTTCGGGTATCATTGTAGCGGACGGGCATCGGTGGTTGTGGGAACGCATACGCACGTACCGACCGCCGACGAACGGATTTTGCCCGGCGGCACGGCGTACATAACCGATGTTGGGATGTGTGGTCCGACCGACTCGGTAATCGGAATGGACACCGAAGTGATTTTGAACCGGTTTCGCACACAGTTGCCGCACCATCGGGCGCGGGTCGCGGAAGGGGCGGGTTGCATTAGCGCGGTTTTGGCGGAAGTGGACGAAAGCACCGGCAAGGCACGAAGCATTACACGAATCGCCCGGCAGGCATAAGGGGTTTTTTATGAAAAGCAAACGAACTATTTTGGTCGGATTCGCCGCGCTTGCGGTAGTTACCAGCATCGCCAGTGTGGCTTTGGCGCAAGCAGGCGTGGTCTCATTCCCGCTTTTTCGCGGGGTGCAGGGAAGCCTCGACCTCGGCGCATGGGGTAGCGGCAACGCACAGGAAGTGGACAAACCCGTACTTGTGGGAACGCGGGCGATTCGCATCACTACCGGGGGACTGTACAGCGGCGGACGTATCACGTTCCGCGAACCCATTGACCTGTCGCCCGCACTCGCCTCCCCCAAGACGTATCTGCGAATACAAACCCGCTTCGACACCACGCAAATCGGAAGCGTCGGGGCGGGAGGCGGACGCCCTCCCGGCGTAGGCGGTCCTCCTCCCGGAATAATGGGCGGACCTCCCACCGGCGCGGGCGGACGCGGCGGCGAAGAAGGTGGTAACTTTGGCGGCGGTGGGGGCGGCGGGTTCGCCGGAATCCAAAGCGCGAAGTTTGCCGCGTCGCCGTTTGAACGGATGCGCTACGTGATCACGATGGCAGATGGTACGAAGTACGAAATGGTGCGCCCGGTGACGCTACCGCCGACCGAAGACCCCGATTCGTATGTGCCGATTGCGTTCCCCGTGGCGGCGATCCTGAAAAAAGGCGACGGCTCCACGGCAACGATCCCCACCGGCGACGGTGCGAAACTCAAGGAAATCGCTATTTTCGGCGACAAGTACCAGCAGTTCTTGATTGGCGAAATCGAAGTCGTCACCGACGACACCGATATTTCGGTATCGCCGATTGAGGAGCCCGTGGTTTACACGAACGACGTGATCCCGTTTAACGGCGTCGCCGAAGCCGGGACAACCTCGCTCCGCTATTCGTGGGACTTCGATTCGAGCGACGGCATTCAAGAGGACGCCGTGGGACGCAATGTCACGCACGTTTTCACGTCGGCGGGCAAGCGCACCGTGACGCTGACCGTTTCCGACGTAGACGGTATCAAGCAGTCCGACCAAAAAAGCGTGACGTTTGAAGTTACCGGCGACAAGTAGCGCGACGAATCGTGAGCCAAACCGTGCCGCCCCTGACGCAAGCGAACCGTTCGTTTCTTGCGACAGGGGCGGCACTTTTGGCGGGGCTTCGTCCGAGGCAACTGCCGAAAAACGCCCTGTTGTTCGCGGGGCTGTTGTTTACGCTCGACAAAAATCCGCCGGCTTCGCAGTGGCTCACGGTCGGCGCGGCGTTCGCGCTCTTTTGCCTTTTGTCGGGCTGTGTCTACCTTCTCAATGACGCGGTGGACGCCGAAGCCGACCGATTGCACCCGAAGAAGAAACTGCGCCCGATAGCGTCTGGGCGGCTTCCCGTTTCCGTTGCGGTCGGTTTCGTCTGCGTCGCCGTGCCGGTTGCGTTGATAGCGGCGTGGGTAGGATTCAACCCCGCTTTTTTCGCCGTGTCTACCGCCTATTTCGCGCTTACCGTGGCATATACGTTCGTCCTCAAACACGCCGTTTTGCTGGACGTGATGACGGTAGCCACCGGCTTTGTGCTTCGCGTCGTCGCCGGGGCAACGGCAATCGGTGTGCCGTCGTCGCCGTGGCTTCTCGTTTGCACCGGGCTACTCGCCTTGTTTATCGCCATCGCCAAGCGACGCGGCGAATATGTTCAGGCGCAAGGCGCGGCAACCGAAGCGGGGCAGGTCGTAGGCGAAACGCGCCGCATCCTTGCGTCTTACCGTTTGCTGCTCTTAGACCAGATGCTTACCATCGTGGCAACGTCATGCCTTCTCGCCTACTTCCTGTACGCCTTTTTGTCGGAAACGGGGCAACACCATCCGTACCTGCTGGCGACCACTCCATTCGTGTTGTACGGCTTGTTCCGCTACCTGTACCTGCTTCACGTCGAAAACAAAGGTGACGCGCCGGAGGAGATACTTCTGCGCGACCGACCGATGCAAATAAACGTTTTGCTGTGGGTGGCGGCGGTGGTGGCGGCGATGCGATCGTAGCCGGGTACGCGGTATAATCGAAGAACCGACGCGATAAAGGAAACTACCCATGCCCATCCTGACCGTTGAACTGGATCTGCCCGAACCTGAATACCGGTTTGCGACAACGCTTTCGCCCGCCGAGCAACGCCGCGTCGCCAGCATGGCTACCGCCGTAGCATTCGCTACCGTCCGAAATATACCGCCGGTAAGTAGCACCGGCGATACGGAGGAACCACAAGACGATACACCGCTTACGCAGGATGAAATTGTCGGTCTCGCGGAGTCCGTGGCGCAATTGGATGCCGGGCTTGGCTCCGACGGCGACGCCTTTTTTGAGCGACTGTACAAGGAACGCGGTTGGAAACTCAAGCCGTGACGATGTTACATTTGCAACTGTTGCAACCGGTCTACACCGATATTGAGGAAACGCTACGGTATCGGGAAGCGATTTCGCCGGAACTCGCGGAGTAGTTTAGCGACACACTGCGCGATACAATCCGGTCGCTAAGACGACGTTTCGCCCACGAGATTTACGCGGATGGTGCCGGTCGTGTGTCGTTGCAACCGGATGAGGACGCTTCGATTTACTGCGCCCGCCCGGTTTATCGTCACCGCTTCGCTA
>JACMIU010000752.1 GCA_014380985.1 Armatimonadota bacterium
GTTAGTCGGCGGGTAAATCTGCCGACTAATTTGGGGATGCATTCGCTATTACTACATTTCCCGTCGCCCGTCGTATGCCTGAATCAGCGTCGCTTGGTCGGCGTAGTCAAGGTCGCCGCCCACAGGGATGCCGTGCGCGATTTGCGTCACGCGCAAGCCGAGCGTTTTCAGCAGTTTCGCCAGATACATCGCGGTCGCGTCGCCCTCGACCGACGGGTTCATCGCCAGCACGATTTCTTCCGCCTCAATGGTCTGTAAACGTGCTAACAGTTCGCGCAGTTTAAGTTGGTCGGGTCCGATGCCCTCCATTGGCGCGAGAACGCCGCCTAAGACGTGGTATTTGCCGCGAAACTCGCCGGTTTTCTCAATCGCAATTAGGTCTCGTGGGTCGGCAACCACGCAGATATGCGTATCGGAGCGGCGCGAATCGCGGCAAATCTCGCACTCCTCTTGGTCGGTGAAGTTGTAGCACGTTTTGCAGTAGCCGATTTTCGCCTTCACCTCGGCGATTGCGTCGCCGAGAGTTTTTGCTTCTTCGTCCGACAGCCGCATGACGTAGAACGCCAGCCGTTGCGCGGATTTCGGACCGATGCCCGGTAGTTTTTCAAACTCGCCGACTAATCGGGCGAGCGGTTTTGCGTATTGAACCATGGTTAGTCACTACTATTATACCGTGCTAACCGGAACCATTGGGCGTGTGTGCGGTTTATTTCGCTTTCGCCAATGCGTTCAAAACCGCGTCGGTCGTGGCGCGAACTTCGTAGTTCTCATTGGTGTAGGCATAAACAACCTTACCGTTTTTGCCGATCACGAGCGTCACCGGTTTTAGCACCGGTTTGTCCGGGTAGGTTCCGCCAAACTGTTGTGCCGCCTTTGCTTCGGGGTCGGACAAAAACGTGGCAAAATCAAGGTTGGTTCCTGACTTCATTTTGTTTAGTTCCGCCGCGCCCTCGTTTGAGATGGCATACACTTTCGCACCGGACGCCGCGATCTTTTCCTTCGCCGCGGCGAGTTCTTTCAATTGCGCCGCGCAAAACGGACACCAACTGCCTCGGTAAAAAACCAGAACAACCGGCTCCTTGCCGAGTGAATCCGCGAGATTCACCGTTTTACCGTCCGAATCGGTGAGCGTGAACGGCGTCACGGTTTTGCCGAGCCACTGCGAGCCGTCGCCCGTTTCGGCTTGCGCTTTGCCGTCCGCCATAGCAGGCATTGTTGCCGGGGGCGCGGCGGCGGTCGCCGATTCGGTTTTGTCACAACCGACCACGCAAAGTGCGGCGGCAACAACAAAGAACGAAGCAAGGGTAACGGTTTTTGGAGAAGGTATAAACATATGTTGAACTTTCATATTCGGTTTCTGCTATCGGTACAAATGACGCCCCGGTGAAAGTTCCATTACCCTTACAAAACTTCCAACGCAATGTCGTCCGGCTCGTCGGGAACCGACGTCACATCCGCCCACGTCAACCCGGTTTTGACTTCGACTTCTAAAGGCGCATCGAGCGAATAAACGCCGGTCATGGCGGTTCGGATGGCAGGTGCGAGTGACGCTACCTCGTCCGGCGACGTTTCAAAAAGCAGTTCGTCATGAACTTGTAGTAGCATTTTCGCCGCGAAGCCGTGCTTTTCCAAAGAATCGCGCACCGCTACCATCGCCAGTTTCATGATGTCGGCGGATGTTCCCTGCACCGGCATATTCGCCGCCGCCCGCTCGGATGCTTGCCGGAACTGAAACACACGGCTATTGATGTCGGGGATATATCGGCGACGCCCGAACAGCGTTTGCACGTAGCCGTTTTCTCTGGCGAACGCGACCGTGCTGTCAATATATTCGCTCACGCCGGGAAAGCGTGACAGGTACGATTGCTTCAGTTCCTTCGCTTCGCCGTAGGGGATGCCGAGACGCTTGGCGAGCGCGAACTCCGAAATGCCGTAGATAACGGCGTAGTTCACGGTTTTCGCGGCGCGGCGCATATCGCTTGTCACGTCTTTCGCGGGGATGCCGTACATTTTGCCCGCCGTGTACTTGTGAATATCCTCGCCCGACGAGAACGCGGCAACCAGTGCCGGGTCTTTGGTGACGTGCGCGAAGATTCGCAGTTCAATTTGCGAATAGTCGGCGGACACGAGGATTTGACCGGGGGGCGCGACAAACGCCCGCCGAATCTCGCGCCCGATCTCGGTTCGCACCGGGATATTTTGCAGGTTCGGGTTCGACGATGAAACGCGCCCCGTGGCTACCAACGCCTGATTGAGCGTGGTGTGCAACCGGTGCGTGTCCTCGCGGACTAATTTAGGCATCGCGTCGGCGTAGGTGTTTTTGAGTTTCATCAAGCCCCGGTGCGCGAGTACCTTTGCCACAATCGGAAAGTCACCGGCAAGTTCTTCGAGTGCTTCCACGCCGGTCGAATAGCCGGTTTTCGTTTTCTTGTTCGCGGGAACCTTCAGTTTCTCGAACAGCACTTCCTGCAACTGCTTCGTGGACGTAATCGAGAACGTCTCCCCCGCGATTTCGTAGATTTGCGCTTCCAGTTCGCCGATTTTGGTTTCCAACTCGCCGGTCATTCGTGCCAACGCGCCGGAATCCAGCACCATGCCGGTGGTTTCCATGCCCGCCAAAATCGGCGACACTGGCAGTTCCAGCGTCTCCATCACGCGAAGCGTCCCCTCCACCGACAGGCGCGGCTCCTGCACCTTGCGAACGGCAAGCAGGGCGTCGGCGGCGGCGAATGTTTCGCTACGCTCATGCGCGGCGATGTCGGAATCTTCTAATTCTTTGCGCTCTTTTTTGTCTAACGGGTGCAGTTCGCGGTTCGCGTAATCCTTCGCCGTGTCGGTCAAGGGAAAAGCGGCGCGACGTCCGGCATGAAGCAGGTACGCGCCAATTTCGGTATCAAACACCACCCCGCGCAAATGGATATGGTAGCGAAGCAGTACCCCGGCGTCGTTTTTCTGGTCGTGGCACACCTTGCGGACGGCGGGGTTTTCGAGCAATGCTTGCACGGGTTCTACAAACGCGCCCCCCGCTTCGCACGGCACATACCAGACGTCGCCGCCCCCCGTAGCGAACGCCGCGCCACGAAGCACTGCGTCCATCATCGGGGCGTCGGTAGTGTCGAGACGTAAACCGAGGGCGTCCGCACGGCGCACCGCCGCTAAAAAAGCGTCGAGCGATTCGTCTATGTCGGGTTCCACGGTTTGCCAGTTCGCGGGTTCGGCTTCGCGCACCGGTTCGGGGGTCGCCGGTTCCGCCCCCATATCGTCGGCAAACGGGTCGTAGTCGTCGGCGTCTAAACGGTCGTCGTAGGTTTTCGATACGTCCGCGCCCGCCTCTAACTTCGGCAATCGGCGCACGAGCGTTCGGAACTCCAACCGCTTAAACAGATCGCGCACCGCGTTCCAGTTCGCCGCCCAGCCGGTTTCGCCAAGCGCGGCAAGGTCAACGTCCGGCAGGGGAACGTCGCGCACGATAATCGCCAGCCGTTTCGATAGTTTCATATCGTCCGCGTTGGTTTTGATGAGTTGACCGATTCGCACCGGCTTGATGTCGTCCGCGTGGGCAAGGACTTCCTCTGCCGTGCCGTAGGTCTGAAGTAGCGTGGTGGCGGTTTTCTCGCCGATTCCGGGAACGCCGGGGATATTGTCGCTCGCGTCGCCCTTTAAGGCGCGGTAGTCCGCCAACTGGTCAGGGCGCAACCCGTACCGCTCGACTACCTTTTCCTCGTCGTAAATCACCGTGTCGGTCACGCCCTTGATGGTGGTCATCACGCGGATGTTAGGCGCGACTAATTGCAAAGCGTCCAAATCGCCCGACACAATCACCACGTCGAAGCCCGCCGCCGCGCCCTGCGTCGCCAGCGTTCCAATCACGTCGTCGGCTTCGTAGCCCGCCGCCGCCACCTGCTCGATGTTGAACGATTCGACTAATTCGCGGGACAGCGGAACCTGATCCGTCAGTTCGGGGGGCGTGGTTTTGCGTGTCCCCTTATACTCGGCGTATTCGTCGTGGCGAAACGTCTTGCCCTTGTCCCACGCGCAAATCATCACGTCGGGCTTCTGATCATCAAGGAGCGTTAGCAACATCATCGTGAACGAATAGATGGCGTTGGTATGTTGCCCCGCCGAAGTGGTCAATGCCCGCATGGCAAAAAAGCCGCGATACAGTAGTGAGTTGCCGTCAATCAAAACTAATTTCTTGAGGTTGGACATAATACGTTTATTCCTGACTTGGTTCGGTTGCACCTGCATCCGGCGTGGTTTCTTCCGTTTCCGGTTCCTCCGGCTTTGGCACAAAGGTGAAGCCGTCCGGTGGTTCGATGCGCCCGTACACCGCAACCCTCGCCCCGACGCGCACCGCCCACGCCGAGTCGCCGTAACTCCAGTGCCACCATTCGTCGCGGCAATTCGAGAACCCCGCGCCGCTCAGCGCGATGATAATCAGCATTCGGTTCGCCTTTGCCTCCGCGCCGATTTTGTCCGACCATGTGTACGCCGCCTCCCATCCTTGTGTCGGGGAAGTCACGTCGGCTTTTTCGCCGTCGGGCAAAAGAAGCGCGACGTCCACCGCGCCGCCCGTGGTGTGTCCCGGCGGTGCGGCGTAATCGGGCGCGGCGAAGTATTTGTTCGTGATTCGGCGAAGCGCGGACGCGGGCAGATGCGGCTTTTCCTCGGCTAACTTCTTATAATTTTTCCAATACATTTCGCTCTGCATGACGTGGGTGCGAAGCGCGGAACCGGCGCGAAACCGGTAGCCGGGGGGCAGGGCATCCGCCGCCCGGTTCAGCATCGCGGCAACGGTACGCCGCAAATACGGCAGAAGACCGGGCGCACACTCGATTTCGGGGCAGGCGATTCGCAGATCTACAAGCGGTTCGCCGGTGTCGCGTATCGGCACACGGTTGAGCAGGGCGAACGGTTCGGGCGAACCGATTAAAACAGGCTTTGGCATAACAGGTTAGAACCTTAGTATACCCGCCCCGGCTCCTCACATGGTACAATCACTTGCAACTAAACAAGCACGATGTGGTTCTAAGATAGCAAATGCGCCTTTCCCTTTTCGCAAAGCAAGTAGCCGACCCGCACCCACCGAACTGCTTGAACTGCGGCGCGGCGGTTCCGCCCGCCGACCGGTTTTGCGGTAAATGCGGGCAGGAAAACGAAACCTCCCCGGTGTCGTTTGCCGCTCTGATGCGCGAGGTGTGGGAATCGTTCGTGCAAATTGACGCGACGCTCCTGCGAACCCTGCGGCTTTTAGTTTTTCGCCCCGGTTTCTTGTCCGCCGAATACGTGCGCGGTCGGCGCGGCGCATATCTGTCGCCGTTCAAAATGTATTTGGCGGTATCGGCGGTTTATTTTTTGCTGTGGGGCTTGATTGTGCCGTTCGACCGGTTGCGTGACGCACAGGAAGAAGCGGTGCAGATAGAGGCGCAACTGATGAAGGACGCCGCCAAAAAGGACGCTGACGCGAAAAAGAATACCAGTACGAAAACGCAGAGAGACGACCTCCCTGTCGTTTCTTCAAAGCAATCCAAAAACACGATTTCCATCAAATCCAACAAGGACGCGGTAGAGTTTTTTCGAGATTTCCGCCGCAAACCGCTACACTTCTTCGGAATGACGATACCGATTGCCGAACTGCCGGAAACCGTTTCGCGTTACCGGGAGGCGCAAGCCGAAAAGCCGTCTGCGGAGCGCGATACCCCGCTAAAACACTATCTCACCGAGCGTTTAATCCGCTTCACAGATGATCCCGCAGATTCGGCGCGAAATCTGTTCGGAACCGCGCTTCCTTTGCTGTTGCTGATTCAGTTGCCACTATTTGCGGTTTGGATGCGACTAATCTACTTTCGACAAAAACGGCTCTATGTTGAGCATTTAGTTTTTCTTTTACACACGCACACTTTTTTCTTTTTGCTTACCGGGTTGTTGCTTTTTATCAGTTTCGGCGCGAAAAGCCTTGGCGTAACCGCTCCCGCTTTTCCA
>JACMIU010000753.1 GCA_014380985.1 Armatimonadota bacterium
CGACGAGCTGAGGGCCGGCAATGACCGCGATCTCAGGATCGACATTCTTGGTCTTGACAGTGAAAGCTGGTCCTTCGGCAACCAGGTAGCCGATTTCCTTCAGAAAAGACTGGTAGGCGTCCATATCCGCAGGTGCGCCGTTCTGGCGATACCAGTCGTCGATCTGCATTTGCAGAGCGTCGCGTTTCGCGGCAAGCGCGGCGACAACGCGGTCTTTGGCGGCGTTGAGTGCCTGTCCGAACGCGGGCTTTTGATCGGCGGGGAGTGAGCCAAGCGAGCGCATCAGCCCAGTGAGTTTTCCGGCTTTGCGTCCTAAATAGTCGTTGTCGAGAGCATCGAGCGCGGCGGTGTTCGTCGCGGTTTCCACGGCGGCGATTGCTTCGGCTTCGGTTTGTTGCAGAGTTTCGGTCATAGGAGGGTTAACCGCGGGGCAAGCCCCACGTGTCTCTACGCGGGGCGAACTCTCCGTGTGTAACTAAGCCAGCATTTCGACAACCGGCGTGTTGTAGTCGGGCGTGATGCCGACCGACACCAGCACGGCGTTGAAGCCTTGCGGGTCGCGGATGGCGAGGTCGGACAGGACTTTGCGGTCGAGTTCGGTGCCGGACTTGGTCAGTTTGTCAATAAACGCGGAATACGTCGAGCCGACGGCGCGGCACGCCGCGCTGATACGCACGATCCACAGTTTACGAAACTCGCGCTTTTTGTTGCGGCGGTCGCGGTACGCGAAGTTGCCGGAGCGTTGTACGGCTTCGTTCGCGGTTTTGAACAGATTTTTCTTGCCGCCGAAATAGCCCTTTGCGGCTTTAATAATCTTCTTATGGCGTTTGTGGGACATTACCCCACGCTTAACTCGTGGCATTCTCTTCTCCTTCGGGCGCGAAGCGTCTCTTCGCAGTTTACCTCCCGATGGTCAACCCGCTGATTTTAGATTTTTAGTGCGCGGGCAACCGGTGTAGAAAAAGGGGTTTCCCCCTTCCCTTAATAGTTTGAGCCGTAAGGCAGTTGTTGGGCGACGGCTTTTTCCTTGCCCTTGTACAGTTGCGACTCGGCATACAAACGGCGCGATTGTCCGCCGCTTTTGCTAATCATCGAGTGGGCGCGTCGGGTGTGCCGGTGCATCAGTTTGCCGGTCGCGGTTTCGTGGAACCGCTTCACCGCCGACTTGCGCGTTTTCATTTTGACTTTCATTGTTTTTGCTCCTTTCGTAAGCGTTTGTGCCGGTGTTTAGAACGGCAGTACCGAAACTTTTTCGACTTTTTTAGCGTCCGCCGGTGGCGCGAACGGCGCAATCGTGGTCGGCGGCATTTTTGCCAACGAACGCACGATTTCCGTGATCGTGATTTTCCAGTCACCGGAGCGGGTTTGCAGTTCCATCCGCACAAAACTCGTAGACGCGGGTTCCACAGTCATGGAAACGCGAAACGGATTTGTTTTCTCGTCCGCCGACCGCATCACGAAAAGGCGTCGCCCGCTCCCGGCGTCACCCGATTCCAAAATCAAACCGGCGGTTTTGAGCGTATCCAAAAACGCCGTGACTCCCGCCGCGTCCGCCGGGGCATCGTCCCCGCCCCACGGGTCGCCGGACGCGATTAGTCCGCACACGATGCCGAGTGTCGGCACGGCGAAATCTTTGCGAAACACGCCCAGTGCTTGCTCCGCGTACTCTTTCTTGCTGAGACGGTGCGTAGAGACGACTCTGCCGTCGCTCACCACCTCGAACTTTGCCGCCGCGCTTTTGCCGTCCTCGTCCAGCAGAACGACATCGGAACGGAACTTGCCGGGCGCGTTGGTCGCTTGCCCGAACTGCCCCGTCGCGGAAACGGTTTCGTTTATAGTCATCACGACGCCGGATCCGACCGCCTTGACTTGCACATCGGACGACAGGGCGACCGGATACTTTTGAACCGCGTCAACCGCTTTTTTCAAGAGCGCAAAGTCCTCCACACTTAGCGCGGCAAGCGTGGGCGCGGCTACGGGAACGACTGCGTTTTGCGGCATCGCCCACGCGGGCATCGGCGCGACGAACGCCGCCATTGTCAGAGTTATCGGCAAAAGCCGCATTGCTTTATTTCCTTTCGCGTGAAAAAAGCCCGGCGCGAACGAGAGCGTGCCGGGCGATTATAGGACGTTTCGCACGGTTTCGCCACCCGTGCTGCGTTAGGCGGAAGCGGTTTCCGTCACCGCTTGAGTAGTGGGGGCGGGCGTTTCGACGGGGGCGGACGCCGGTGCTTCGCTTGCTGGTGCGGACGTTTCGGCTAGTTCGGTCGTCGGCACGGAACCGCCCGATGCCGCTATCGCGTCCCCGATTGTGACCTTCGGTGCGGGGGCGGGCTTTTCTTTCGGCACGCCGCTTCCGCCAGCAGGTTTCTTCGGCGCGGTTTCCTTCGCGGGCGCAAGCACCATGATCATTTGCTTGCCTTCCATCGTCGCCGGTCGCTCGACGATTCCCACCGCCGCCTCGGTCATCATGTCCACGATTTTCTTCAGCGACGCTTGCGCGAACTCCGGGTGCGTCATTTCGCGGGAACGGAACCGCACGGTGACTTTCACCTTGTCGCCGTCCCCCAAAAACTTGATGATGTTCTTGATTTTGAAGTCAAGGTCGTGGTCGTCGGTTCCGGGGCGCAGGGTCATACCCTTGATTTCCGCCGCTTGCCGTTGTTTTTTGGCGGCGTCGCGGTCTTTCTTGCCCTGCTCGTATTTGTACTTGCCGTAGTCCACAATCCGGCAAACCGGGGGTTGCGCGGTAGGTGCGACCTCGACTAAATCGAGTCCGCGTCCGCGGGCGATGTCGAGTGCCTCACGCGGCGTCATGGGTCCGAGTTTGTTGCCCTGATCGTCAATCACCAAGATTTCGCGCACACGGATTCGCTCGTTGACACGCGGACCTAAGTCTCTGCCCCGGTCATATCGTGGGTTGTGGTTTATGTTCCTGCCTCCAAAAGTTTCGCGCCGCACGGTTTCAAAACGGGCGACAATAATAGCGTTCCCCGATAATTCGGGCATCGCATCTTATCGCACTTACGGCTTCCTGTCAAGTGCCGGTTGGGGGCGTTCGTTGGCGTATCGCGGTAGTTTTGTGGTGGATTCGGGTATCCTGTTTTCGACCAGTCAGGAGGCGAAACATGGGACAACTAAGCGGAAAAGTCGCGGTGATTACCGGCGCGTCATCGGGCATCGGCAAGGCGATTGCTCTGGCGTTCGGCGCGGAAGGCGCGAAGGTAATCGTGAACTATCTCGGCGGCGATAACGAACGTGGTGTGGAAAACAAGGCGAAAGCCGAAGCGATAGTGGAGACGATTGGCGCGGAGAACGCCCTCGCCTTCCCCTGCGACGTGTCGAAGCGCGAGCAGGTACAGGCGATGGTGGACGCGGGCGTCGAACGGTTCGGACGCTTGGATATTGCCGTCAACAACGCCGGTATCGAAATCAAGCGCGATTTTCTCGACGTTCCCGACCACGAGTGGGGCTTGGTGATGGATGTCAACCTGCACGGCGCGTTTTATGTGACGCAGATTGCCGGTCGACAGTTCGTGAAGCAGGAGGCGGTGTCTGGGCGCGAATCGCGGGGCAAAATCGTCAACATCTCCTCGACGCACGAGGATATTCCATTCCCCGGCTACACGTCGTACTGCGTCTCGAAAGGCGGAATACGGATGCTTTGCCGTGATCTGGCAGTCTATTTCGCGCCGATGAAAATCAATATCAACAATATCGCGCCCGGCGCAATCGCTACCCCCATCAACCAGTCGGTTCTGGAAGACGCGGAGGAAAAGGCGAACGCCCTGAGCGAGATTCCCTACGGTCGTTTCGGCACACCGGAGGAGATGGCAAGTCTTGCGGTGTTCTTGGCGAGTGAGCAAAGCAACTATATTTCCGGCTCGACGTTCTACGCCGACGGCGCACTCGCGCTTCAAGTAACCAAGTATTAAAATCGGCAAACGTGCGGTAGAATATCGTTGCGGTACGATGCCACTCTCTTCTTACCGATAATGAATCTGACTACTGGAGTTAGGAGTTTATACCCGCTATGAATCGTTTTGTTACCCGCTTAGTTTGCGCCCTGTCTGTTGCCGTTTGTCTTGCGCCGTCCTCCTTTGCCCGGCAGGATGACACTGAGAAGCCCGCTAAATCGGTGCAACCGCAGTCGGCGGTCGCCTCGAAAACCGCGACTTTCGCAACCGTTGCCGCCGCCGATGCGTCGGTCAAAAAGGCGACCGATGCCACGAAATTGAGCGCGTTGAAAAAGTTGATTGATGAAGACGGGGCGATTATCGGCACGGTATCCGCGATTTACGCGCCGCAGGGGAGCAAGTTGGCGATTCTGAACTTCGCCGAGGATCACTGGAAAGCGGCAACCGTGGTAGTGCGCGAACGCGACTTCGCTAAGTTCCCCGTTTTGCGGACGCTGGTTGGCAAAAAGGTGCTGGTCACGGGGCGAATCACCGAGTTTAAGAACAAGCCGCAAATCGAGATGACCGCGCTGACGCAAATCAAAATCGTCAAAGAGGAAAAAGAGTAGAAATAAAGCCCCGCGCCGACATTGGCGCGGGGCGGAAGCGGGTCGGTTCCCGCTCGCGGTCTGTGCACTACTTCAGAATCATCACGCGCACGTTGCGACGACCGACTGCCATTGCTTCGCCGTGCGAATTGTAGCCGAGGTCAATACGGTTGCCTTTGATGGCTCCGCCGGTATCTCCGGCAATCGCGTAGCCGTAGTTTTCGACATACAGGCGCGTTCCGAGGCGAATAAAGCGCGGATCCACGGCGACAATTCCGAAGCCGGGACGCATTCCGGTCGCGGTCAGGTTGCCCCACTTGCCATTGTCGCCGGGTCCGTAGCCGGTCGCCCGCATTGTCAGGGTTCGCGCACCGACCAGCGAACCACGCGACGCGAGCATACGCGCCGACGCGCCCTGCATTCCTGTTTGCACGATCTTGTTCACCGGTTGCTTCACGGTCTCGCTGACTTTGGTACGGGTGGTTTCGCCGTTTTTGGTGACGACGCGGTAAACGGTGACTTTCTCGCCCGGCTTGCCGGTACGCAGGGTTTTGGTTTGTCCGACGCGCAGTTTATGAGTTAATTGCTTGATGGTTCGGGAAGGTAGAATAACGCGGTCTTTCACGGTTTCCACGGTGATGCGCGTGACAACGAGCGGTTCCATGTTCGCGGTTATCGGTGCGGTGAGGGGAACGGTGCAACGGTCGAGTTTGTTTAGCACAATCTTTTGCGATCCGAACAATTCGGCGACAGTGGTAGAGGTAGTGTCTACCGTGCGCGTTTCGCCGTCCGCCGTGATGGTTACGGTGCGAATCGGGGCGGGCAGTAACGCCCCAATCGCTTTTTGCGTTTCCTGCCGGGCGAAAGCGGAGCAAATCGCTACGCCAAAACCGGTCGCAAGCACAAACGATAGAGCCACTATCGAAGCACGACGAGCGGTTTGTTTCGCTTTTGTCGTGCCGATGGCATGAATACTATAAATCGGCAAAATTGCCTCCTAATACCTAACGGGGGATGGTAGGTTCGGTGTCGCAAAAATGATGCGATGTCGCGGTAATCTAAGCCGCTGTTCACCAATTCTATTCCCGTGAGCGCATTGTTTGACAGGTCGAAACTCTCATTCCAACGATTGTATTTGTCAAACGCGCTTGTGCGGTTCCACTTTCCGAACAACTCGCCCATACGAAGGGGCGTGTCGAACGGGAGTAGCCCGCCGAGCCGTAAGTCAGGAGCGAACGCAGTTGTCCGCCGCGAGAACGATTTCCCGCATTGTAAGGCTTGTTCGCCCGAAAAGATACCGCCGCAACATTGCCGCTTTTATTTCCGCCGCTGGAAGAATCGCTTTCCGGTTTCGACCAAACCTTTGCAGTTTACCATCAGAAAGATAGAAACGTCAACAAAAAAGCGGAAACTTTTCGCAAAGTCTGTACAAGTTGTGTTGCAATTTACTACGATTGACACGTCCGGCAGAGCAAAAAACAGGCGAAATAATTCGTGTGATTCGCAAAAAAACTGACGTTTTGATATAATAGACAGGGGGTTTCGCCCCCGTTCGCCCGTGATTTACCAGCATTATCGCTTGAACACCCGGCACTTTTGAAAGGGCAAAACTATGACATTCGATCCCAAACGTTACCTGATTTCCTTGAAGGGCAAAGACTATCTGCCCGTCGCCGCTCGCCTGATTTGGTTCCGGCAAGAGCATCCCGATTGGAGCATTATCACGACACCGGTCGAGATTAATCTCGAAAAACAGTACGCGATTTTCTCCGCTTCCATCATGAACGCAGACGGCAAAATTATCGCTACCGGCACAAAGATGGAAACCGTGAAAGACTTCGGCGACTATCTGGAGAAGTCCGAGACAGGCTCGGTTGGTCGCGCTCTCGCCATGTGTGGTTACGGGACGCAGTTCGCGCCGGAACTTGCGGAAGGCGGACGCCTCGCCGATTCGCCGCAAGGAGGACGGTTCGCGCCGCGCCCCGGCGGGGGCAACTTTAACCGCGCCGCGCCGCCGGTGCGACCTAATGGGAATGGCAACGGGAATGGCATGAACGAAGTCCGACCGCCAATGCCGATGACCGCGCCCGACGAACCCGCTTTTGACGCGCCGCGCACCGAACGTCCTGTTGAGCGACCCGCGCCGGTGGCGCAACGCCCGCCGCAAGACGCCCCGCGTCCCGCGCCGGTGCAAAACGCGGAAGCCGCGCCCAACCGGGTGCAACGGGTGCGCGAACCGGAGCCGGATTACTCCGACCCCGGCGGTTCCGACGAACCCGATTCGCCCGACGACCCGTTCGGCGAGGACGTTTCCGCCATGCCCGCTCCGTCGCTACGCGATAGCGAGCCGCAAAGTCTGCCGCCGGTACAACTCGGTTCCGACAAGCCGAATCCGCTTGCCGGAAACCCGACCTGCTCGTCGCCCGGTTGTACGATGAAACTCACGCCGGGACAGGTGACGCTATCGGTGAACAAGTTCGGTAAGCCACTCTGCGTGATTCACCAAAAGGAAGCCGTGCCGGTGGGCGCGGGAGCGAGCGCGAACGGCTTTTAGCAAGCGCGAAATAAAAAGCCCCGGCGGCGGCGCGGTACGCGCCAGAATCGCCGGGGCTTTTTGTGTCACACTTTACAAGCATCCTTCAATCCAGTGCACTTCCGGCACACGCCCGGCGCGAAACGACCTGACTGTTTTGCCATCGGTCTCGAAAATCAGTCGGAACTTCGCGTCTTTGGCGTCGGTCGGCGTGAAGATCAGGTAATGCCCGTTTTCGTCGTAAGGATGGACTTCCGATTTTATCTTGCCGGGATACGCGGCTTTGACTTTCGCTTCCGTGTCGCCGACGCGAACACCACTCACTGTGGCAATGCCCCGCTTGCTGACCTCCGCCCGCACAATCACGCCGTCCACCACCATAAACGATAGATCAGTTTTCTCGTTTGGCTTTTCCACAATCGGTGTGGCATAACGACAATCGCCATCGGAAACGGCGAACTCAACGTTCCACGACATCTGGGTCGCGTCAATCGCTTTAGTGAGCGGCATTCCGATGCGAACCGCCCCGATTCCGTTGATCTTCATTTTGTCGCTCGGCGACAGTGCAGGCGATTTGTTTTGAGCGACAGCGGCAACAGACAGTGTGACCACTGCCGCGACCGCCCCCATAGACCGACGATAACGATTTGTTGTGTTCACGATTGCCCTTCCTTAAAAAACGTCCCATCCGCCCCGGCACTTCTTCTACCGGGGCGTCCGGGAACGTTTTCGCTTACGCCGCGCTAACGGCGTCCAGCGGGGCGCACGCTTGCGCCGCGTTCGCCGTCGCTGCGATGTTGCCGCGCCCGACGCAGACATACTCGAAGCCCAGTCGCTCCATCTTCGCCGGGTCGTACAGGTTCCGCCCGTCGCAGACGATGCAACCGGTCATCTCTTCTTTGAGGCGTTCGAGGTTAATCTGCTTGAACTCGTTCCACTCGGTGAGAACGCAAACCGCGTCCGCGCCGGTCGCCGCGTCAAACGCGGTGCGGGCATAGGTGATTTGCGGGAACAACGGCTTGGTGTTTTCCATCGCAATCGGGTCGAACGCGGTCACGGTCGCACCTCCTGCGAGCAACGCTTCAATGACTTCCAGCGATTTCGCTTCGCGCATATCGTCGGTGTTCGCTTTGAACGCCAAACCGAGAACGGCGATTTTTTTGCCCGCGAACCCGCCGACCGCCGCTTCCATCTTACGGATAAACCGCTTGGTTTGATGCTCATTAGTGGCAACGGTTGCCGATAAAAGAGGGAAATCGTAGCCGTTATCCTGCGCGGTGTGTAGGAGCGAGCGCACGTCTTTCGGGAAGCAGGAACCCCCGTATCCCAAGCCCGCTTGCAGGAACGACTGCCCGATGCGGTTGTCCAGTCCCATACCCTTCGTTACCTGCGTTACATCCGCGCCGACCTTCTCACATAGGTTAGCGACCGAGTTGGCGAACGAGATTTTCATGGCGAGGAACGCATTCGAGGCGTACTTGATCATTTC
>JACMIU010000754.1 GCA_014380985.1 Armatimonadota bacterium
GCGCTGATGTTCGCGCCGTGTGTATCGCCCGCGATCGCCGCGCCCGTTACCGCCGAGGTGCAAAATATCGCCAACGCCAATATCGAACTGCTCGATTATATTTTCGGCGAAAAACTATCCGGCGAGGAACGTACCGTGTTGCTCACGATGGCGGCGAACGATTTTGCCAAAAACCCCGCCGAAATGCGGCAGTCGCGCCGCAACGCGCAATCGGTTCTGAATAAGGTACGCAAGCAACGCGGAGCCGAAAGCGTCGTGACGCGCAAGCGGATGATGGAGGCACTCTACTTCGCGCTGAAAAATCCGAAGCCGGAGGACGCCGCCGATGCCGCGATACTCGCCGGTATTATCGAAAAGCGCGGCTTGATTGTGGCGGCTGACGCGGCGAAAAAACGCCTCGTGACCCGCCGCGACCTTCAGTCTCTGGTGGACGCCAACAATTTTATGGCGAAACTTGCAGGGGTAAAGCCGATGAACAACATCAGCGACGACAACGCCGCCACGGTCGGCAAGCAGTTCGCGTCGCTTCCGGCAAGCGGCAGAGCGAACCTTTTCGCGGGCGAGGAGCGATACGCCTATTTGCGCGAAAAGTGGAACACGCTCACGCCGTCGCGCCAAAAGTTAGTTGTCACCGAGGTTAAAAACGCACTCGCCAAGGGAAAGAACCTGTCGCAAGTGACACGCGCCGTGGAATCGGGCTTGATTAAGCGAACGCAAATGATCGCCGACGCACGGCGGGCACGTCAGGTCGCACGGGCGCGGCAGGTCGCGCAAGCACGTCGGCGTCGTTCCGGCGGCGGCGATATGGTGTCGGTCGGCGCGAAAATGGGAATCTACGCGGGAATGAGCGGCGCACTAAGCAGTTTTAACTAAATTGCGCCGGAACGTTGGGGTGGACGTAATCACGCCGACCCTAACGCCGACAGTACAAATGCATAATCCATCGCCGTTTCCTTAAGCGCGTCGTAGCGACCCGACGACCCGCCGTGACCTGCCGCCATGTTCGTGTGCAGTAGCAAGGGCGCGTCCGCGTTTGTTTTCAGCGTTCGCAGTTTCGCCACGTATTTCGCCGGTTCCCAGTACATGACTTGCGAATCGTTCAAGGACGTTCGCACGAGCATCGGCGGGTACGCTTTCGCTGAAAGATTCGTGTATGGGCAGTAGGTCTTCATCACGCCGTACTCGGCTTTCACTTGCGGGTTGCCCCATTCCAGATACTCGCCGACCGTGAGCGGCAGGGTGTCGTCCATCATCGTGGTTAAAACGTCCACGAATGGCACGAGCGACACCACCGCTCCAGCAAGGTCGGGGCGCAGATTCGTCACCGCGCCCATCAACAAGCCGCCCGCCGACCCGCCGCGAATCGCCAGTTTCGGGTGCGTCGTATAGCCCTCGGAGACCAGAAAATCGGCGACCGCGACGAAGTCGGTGAACGTATTCATTTTCTGCCCCATCTTGCCCGCGTTGTGCCACGGCTTGCCGACTTCGCCGCCGCCGCGAATGTGACCGATGGCGAACACGAAACCCCGGTCAAGGAGCGACAACAGCGACGATTGAAACGCCGCCGGAATTACAATCCCATACGAACCGTAGCCGTAGAGCAGGGCGGGCGCGGAACCGTCCACCGGCGTATCCTTGCGTCGGACGAACGACACCGGGATCTGCGTTCCGTCGCTTGCCGTGGCGAACCGGTATTCGGACACGTATTTCGTTCGGTCGAAGTCGCCCAAAACCGGCGTTTCCTTCAGAAGCGTTTGCTCCCCGGTCGCCATATTGAGATCATAAACACTGGTCGGTGTGACGAACGACGAATAGCGGAAGCGGAAGTTATGCGTCTCGAACTCGCGGTTGGCGTCGCCCATCAGCGCGTAGGTCGGTTCGGGGAACGTCACCGATTCGCTTTTGCCGGTAGCGAAATCGCGCACCACAAGGCGCGGCAAGCCGGTTTCGCGTTCCTCTAAGACCAAAAACTGCGCGAATAAATTGAAATCTTCGAGCATCACACTATCATGGTGCAGCACTTCCTCCGTCCATTCGCCGGGCGACGTGACTGGCGCGGAAACCAAGCGGAAGTTTAGCGCATCCCGATTCGTGCGGATATAAAACCGACCGGCGCGGTGGTCGAGATAATACTCGTGTTCGGATTCGCGGGGCAGGACGATGGTTAGCGGCGCGCTCGGCTCATCTGCTTTCAGGTAATGGTACTCGGTCGCGGTCGAGGACGCCGAACCGGTGAAAATGTACGATTTGTCGCGGGAGCGGTGCAGGAAGACGCGGTACAGGGCGTCGGTTTCCTCATATACCAGCACATCGTTTGCGGCATCCGCTTGCCCGACCGTGTGCCGATAAACGCGGTAAGGTCGCTTTGCATCATCCTCGCGCACATAAAACAAAAACGCGCCGTCTGCGGACCAAACAGCGTCCTCCACCTGCGGCAAGGTGTCCGCGAGCAGCTCACCGGTCGCCAAGTCCTTGACGCGGAGAGTGTATTCTCGAAACCCGGTGGTATCGGTCGAGTAGGCAAGGTGGCGCGTGTCGTCGCTGACGACATACATCCCCACGGAAAGAAACGCCTCGTTCTCGGCAAGCGCGTTCAAATCCAGAGTGATTTGCTCGTCCGCGTCCACGCTCGCCTTGCGGCAATACAAGGGGTACGACTTGCCTTCTTCGGTGCGCGTGTAATACAAAAAGCCGTTGTCAGGGTACGGCACGGACAAATCAGTCTCTTGAATCCGCCCCAA
>JACMIU010000082.1 GCA_014380985.1 Armatimonadota bacterium
AACTTTTGATGAAATCTGCCCGCCTTGCTACTCGCGCTATGATCAGTTCGCTGATGAATATTGGTCGCTCTGGTTCCTTTCATGAACAAGACCGAAAAATCGAATTGTTTTGGGGGCACACAGACTCCGCTTTGATTCCCGTTGCCAAAGAAGAATTGTTGCCCTTGAAACGTCTTCTCAAACAACACGCCGCCAACACGGAACCTCTGTTTAACGGGGCAGGGTCGTTGCGCGGGGAAGCGAGAACCGTGGTCAACGCGCTCGACAGTATGCTCTCCGCATCCGAATGCCCACCGCTTTCCCCGGCGCGGCAGGAGTTGGTGCTGTGGCTGACCGAGGAGGCGCGAAACGGCAAGAACCACGCGCTACGCCGCATGGTGCAGTCGTCCGTTGATGATGCGCCACACCCGGCGTAGGGTGTCCGGCGCGATACAATAAGGGCATGGACGATTTTCCCCCGCCGCCCTCCGACGAAGACGACCCGTTCGCTGATTACGAAGCCTACGTGCCGCCCCCGACCGTGACGCTTCACGCGCCCGCGTTCGCCGACCGCGAGGGCGACGCCCCGCACGTCCCCGATCCGAACGACCCGCTTCTGGTTCGCCTGAACCCGTCGCAACAGGAAGCCGTGATTCACAAAAACGGACCCCTGCTGATTTTCGCCGGTGCGGGTTCCGGCAAAACCCGCGTCCTCACGCACCGAATCGCCTACCTGACCGGGCGGTATGGCGTGTGGCCGCGCCAGATTTTAGCGGTGACGTTCACCAACAAAGCGGCAACCGAAATGAAGGAACGGCTTATCCGACTGCTCGGCGAGGAAGCGATTAAGTCCATGTGGGTTGGCACGTTCCACGCCACCTGTGCCCGAATGCTCCGCGAACGTGGCAAAGACATCGGATTGGTGCGCGAGTTCACCGTGTACGACGACGGCGACCAGATCATGCTGATGAAGGAGTGCTTGTCGCAACTGAACTTAGACGACCGCCAGTACGCCCCCCGCGCCGTGCTATCGCTGATCTCGAAAGCGAAGGAAAAGTTAGTCGCGCCGGAGCAGTTTGGACAGGTCTTTCACGGCGTTTTTGAATCCGTGGTGGCGAAACTGTACAAACTGTATCAGGAAAAACTGACGCAAAACCGCGCCGTTGATTTCGACGATTTAATCATGCTGTCGGTGCGCCTTTTAGAACAGCGCGAGGATGTGCGCGAATACTACCAGAACAAGTTTCGCTACGTTTTGGTGGACGAGTATCAGGACATCAACAACGCGCAGTACAAATTAGTGTCGCTTCTGTCGGGCAAGTGGGGCAACCTGTGCGTGGTCGGTGACGAAGACCAATGTTTACCTCCGGGAACGCTTATCGCTACACCGATGGGCGAGGTGCCGGTGGAAACCGTCGTGGCGGGCGATCCGGTACTGGCGGCGAACGGCGAAGTGGTAACCGTGATGCTGGCGAAGGAAATGCAGTTTCGCGGTGAACTGGTAACAATTACTACTTCGGACGGAAAAGTGTTACGCGCTACCCCGGAGCATCTCGTTTTTGCCCGACTCGACCCAAAGAGAGAAGAAACGTATTACGCTTATTGCCGCACCCACACGGGCGGCTACTTTTATAGCACAAACTGGAAAGGCAGTGGCGAGGGAATTGCTTTCGCCGACATCGCCGCGGCATGGATACGGGATGTGTCCCTTTACCCCGTCGAAGAGAGCGACGGTTCCGAAGTCGCGGCGATGTCGGCAGAAACGGCGAGTCTACACGACAATCTTTGCCATCACGGCTTGAATCCCTCGTTTCCGCATTTCCGAAGTTTCGGCGCAAGCGACGTGGTCACTTTTCATCAGTATACAGGAAGAAAACACTGTGTCGGATTCGTGGATCATCAACGTGAGCCCTCCCCGCAAGGCGGCACAGTGTATGAATACGGCGGAACCCGGACGCAAAGCATTATTGAGCAGGCGTTGTCGCGCCTGTTCGATGTCAATCACGGCAACGTTTGGGGCAGTGACACCAGTTATGTGGAGGGATGGGATTCAAAGCGCAAACAGTGGCAATGCTACTTCTGGACGTCGGACTACGATACAGCGATAAAGGCTGTCAAAATCGTGCGCGAAACCTTGAACATAACGCAAACCGACCATCTTGCCTGCTTTGGGCGCGACCTATATCAGGCAATGCCGATGTCTCACGTGCGTGTTGGAATGCTGATGCGAACAACGGGTAGGCGAAAGACCGTGTCCGTAATTGCGACCGGGCGCGAACCCTACGACGGCGCGGTCTACGATTTAGAGGTTGCCAAACATCACAACTACCAAGCCAACGGCTTGCTGGTTCATAACTCGGTGTATTCGTGGCGCGGGGCGGACGTTTCGATTATCCTACGCTTCGACCGCGACTTCAAGGACGCCAAAGTCATCAAATTGGAGCAAAACTACCGCTCGACGCAGACGATTTTGGACGCGGCATACAACGTCGTGCGGAACAACCGGGGGCGCAAAGACAAAAAACTGTGGACGGAGAATCCGGCGGGCGACCAGATTCACCTGTTCGAAGCGATGAACGAGCAGGAGGAGGCGGTTTTCGTCGCCGACAAAGTCTTAGCGGCGACGCAAACGAAGCAGCGCGAACTGAGCGACTTCGCCATTTTGTACCGCACGAACGCGCAGTCCCGGACGCTTGAGGAGGTGCTGAACAACTACCGGGTTCCGTACAAAATCATTGGCGGCGTCCGGTTCTACGAGCGGCGCGAAATCAAGGACTTGGTGTGCTACCTGCGGCTCGTGCAAAACCCGTTCGATTCGGTGAGTCTACGGCGCGTGATTAACGTTCCGGCGCGGGGAATCGGCGCGGGAACGTGGCAAAAGATGGAACTCAAGGCGCAGGTCGAGAACCTGTCTTTGTGGGAAGTCGTGGCGGACTTATCGAGTATCGAGGGTATCCGTGCGTCTACGCGCAAGGCGATGGAATCGTTCGTCGCGCTGATTGCGACGGCGCGGGGGCAGTCGGGTTCGGGGGCGTGGGGCGTCACGAAAACGCTGACCGAGATTATCGAGAACACCGGCTATGTCCGTGACCTCGAAAAAGAGCGAACGATTGAGGCGAACACGCGCATCGAAAACATCCGCGAACTAATGACCGCGACACAGCAGTTTGAGGCGACCACCGAAGACCCGACGCTGTACGGCTTTTTGGAGCAAACCGCGCTTATCGCCGACGTTGACGCCCTTGAAGACGCCGACACGAACAACCGCGTGGTGCTGATGACGCTTCATGCGGCGAAGGGGTTGGAGTTTCCGGTTGTCTTTCTGGTCGGTCTTGAAGAAGGCGTATTTCCGCATTCGCGCTCTCTGCAAAGCGATTCCGAACTGGAAGAGGAACGCCGTTTAGCCTATGTCGGAATCACGCGGGCGAAGGAGGAACTGTTTCTGACGTATGCGACGCGGCGGACGATTTTCGGCAACACGAATATCGGGACGTTGTCTCGGTTCGTGCGCGAAGTCCCGGTAGAGTTGCTGAAACTGCCCCGCGCTCTGCAGAACCGCCAATCGCTCGGCGGCTCCGGCACGTCATTAGGCGCACGGATGGGCGCGACCCGTGACGAATATTCGCAGGTTCCGGCATCGTGGGACGAGTCGAACGCCGCATCGCGGGCGGCGGCACGGGCGAAGGGCGCGGCGAAAACCGAAGCCCCGCTTAAAATCGGCGACAAGGCGAAGCACGCGGTTTTCGGCGTCGGGGTAATCGTCTCGCTTTCCGGCACGGGCGACGACGCGCTGGTCTCGATTGCGTTTCCGAATATCGGCGTCAAGAAACTCGCGCTCGGCTATGCGCGGCTCGAAAAGGTGTGAGTGCGGGCTATGCGCCTGTGCGTCACGTAGCCGTGTAAGGAAGTCGGTGCGGAGAATCTTTTCCGCACCGACTTCCTCAAATGAATGCAGTCCCGCTTCTCCTTCCGCGAAGCCGGGAGCGTGACACGGAATCCGGCGGGAAATATTACCGGTGGCGCGACACCTTCCCGTCTTGTAATCTCATTGCGGTCACACGGAAACGATTTTATGGTAGAATTGTTTTGTTGACTAATTCATTGGGGAATGACCTCGTTATTACTTGCGCGTACTTACTTTCGTGATTAGGAAAACGCTTTCGCATTCATTGTTCGGCAAATCTTGATGTTTACTAACTATGTTGTTACGAGAAACGAAAATCTGGACTCTTTGGGCGACGGGAGGTATGTCCCTTGTACTCCTTCCTACGCTTGTGGGTGCTCGTCCTGCTCCGCTAAAAGCAAAAAGCGCGACGCCAAAGTCTGCTGTGAGTACCAAGCGCACGGCATCCGGCGAACGTGTCTTTCGCCAACAGTGCGCCCCGTGCCACGGCGCAACCGGTGAGGGAACATCAATATACCCGCGGGCGTTAGCAGGCGATCAGTCGGTTGGTCAACTCGCTCAGTATATCGCCGCCGCGATGCCGCCCGGACCCAAGAAGTGCTCCGTCACCGATGCTCCCAAGGTCGCCGCCTACATTCACGATGCCTTCTACTCGCCACTCGCGCAAGAACGAAACCGTCCCGCACGAGTCGCCCTTTCCCGGCTTACCGTTCGACAACTCAAAAATGCCGTCACCGATCTCGTTGGCAGTTTCCGAACCCAAGTTTCACCCGGAGAAGCGCAGGGATTGCGAGCCGAGTACTTTCGGGCGAATCAGTTTCGGGGGGAAGATCGGGTCATTGAGCGGATTGATCCAGAGGTGCGCTTCAACTACGGACAGCAAGGTCCAAGCGGTGGCAAATTCGACCCTCATCAATTTTCAATGCGCTGGCAAGGCAGTCTTGTCGCACCGGACACCGGCGTTTACGAAATCGTCGTTCGCACCGAGCACGCCACAAACCTTTGGGTGAACGATCTCGAAAAGCCGATCATTGACGCCTGGGTGCAGTCCGGTAAAGACACCGAACACACTGCCTCGATCTACCTTGTCGGGGGGCGTGCCTATCCGATCCGTCTGGACTTTTCCAAATCCAAACAAGGCGTGGACGACGCCGAAAAGAATAAGGATCGCCCCGTGCCCAAGGCATCCATCACGCTTGCTTGGAAACGTCCCCAGCAGATCGAGGAGCCGATCCCGTCTCGTTGCCTAATCCCAACGACCTTCCCGGAAGCCTTCGTCGTTTCAACACCGTTCCCCCCGGACGACCGGAGCATGGGCTATGAACGCGGAAACTCCATCTCGAAAGAGTGGGACGAAGCGACCACGTCAGCCGCTTTAGAAACCTCGGACTATATCGCCGCACACCTCAAGGAACTTGCGGGCAGCACGGACGATAAAGAAAAGTTGATGGCATTTTGCCGGAAGTTCGTGGAGCGTGCCCACCGGCGTCCGCTCTCCCCCGCAATCGAAAAACTTTATATCGAACGGCAGTTCACGACCGCACCTGACCCGGCAACGGCGGTTAAGCGGGTCGTGTTGCTTACCATGAAATCGCCCCGTTTCCTCTACCGGGAGTTGGGAACAGTCGAGAAAGACCCGTATGACATCGCGTCCCGGCTGTCGTTCGCTCTATGGGACTCGCTCCCCGATGAGACTTTGCTGAAAGCCGCCGCCACTGGATCACTCGTCACACGCAAACAGGTTGCCCAACAAGCGGAGCGCATGGTTGCCGATCCCCGCGCTTGGTACAAGCAGCGGGAGTTCTTCCTCCAATGGCTGAAGATTGACCAGCATCCCGACCTCGCCAAGGATACGAAACGGTTTCCGTTGTTCACACCTGCCGTCGCCGCCGACCTGCGTACCTCGCTGGACTTGACTTTGGAAAACGTTGTTCGTAGCGAGCGGTCAGACTTCCGCGAGTTGCTCATGACGAACCGATATTTCCTCAATGGACGGCTCGCTCCGATATATGGCGTGACCCTGCCCACGAACGCTCCCTTCCAACCCGTCTCCCTCGACCCCAAGGAGCGATCCGGTGTGCTTACTCACCCGTATCTACTGGCGAGTTTTGCCTACCGTTCGAGCAGTTCGCCGATCCACCGGGGCGTTCTGCTCACACGAAGTTTTATGGGACGCACCCTCGCGGCACCGCCCGCCGCCTTCGTGCCGCTTCCCGCCTCGCTTCATCCAAACCTGACCACACGGCAACGGGTCGCCCTGCAAACCAAACCGGCGGCTTGTATGTCCTGCCATAGCACAATCAACCCGCTCGGCTTCACGCTGGAAAAGTTCGATGCCATCGGACGCTTTCGATCCGTGGAGAACGGCACGCCGATTAACACCGCCGGAAGCTACGAGCCACGGGGGGGACAACCGGTCAAGTTCGCCGGTGCCCGCGATCTATCCCGCTATATCGCCGGAAGTGAAGAAGCACACACAGCATTTGTGGAAAAGTTTTTCCAGTACCTTGTGAAGCAACCAATCCGCGCCTACGGGGCGCAGTCTCGGAACGATCTGCAAGGATCGTTCCGAACCAACAAATATAATATGCGACAATTAACGGTCGCAATCGCCACCGAAGCCGCGTTCCCAAAGAAAGCCAGTTCCTTCAAAGGCACGCAAACCGCGACGGCGCAAAGCCCCCAATAGAACGAAACAAAACCATGACATACCGAAATACACGACGCGAGTTTATACAGAATCTGGGAGTCAGTGCCGCCGTACTGCCTTTCCTGTCGAACCTGCCCTGCTTCGCCGCCCCGAACAGGTCGGCACGCAAGCAACGTCTCGTGATTATCTTCAGCCCGGATGGGATCGTTCCGTCCACGTTCTGGCCCGACACGGAAGGTAAGATCGTTTCGTTCAAGGAAAGCCTTACACCGCTTGACCCGTTCAGGGAGAGGACGTTGCTTCTTAACGGTGTCTGTGACCGGATTCGCGGTGACGGCGACGGGCATATGCGCGGAATCGGTTGTCTTCTGACGGGCGTCGAACTGTTTCCCGGCAATGTTCAGGGCGGTTCGGACACTCCGGCGGGTTGGTCGAGTGGTATCTCCATCGATCAGGAGTTGAAGAACTTTCTCCAAAGAGACCCGGCGACGCGCACCCGCTTTGGGGCACTGGAGTTTGGAGTCATGGTTCCCGAACGCGCCGACACGTGGACACGTATGTCTTACTCCGGTCCGAACAAGCCGGTCACCCCGATAGACGATCCCTACCAGATGTTTAGCAAACTCTACGGGCGATTGCGAGATCAGGAGAGCCTAAAGAGCGTTCTTGATGATCTCAAGCAGGACTTCGACAAGGTCGGTTCTCAGGTCGGTAAGCAAGACCGGCAGATTCTCGAAGAGCACGCGACGCTTGTCCGGGAGACGGAGCAGGAACTCAGTGCCGAAAACAAGGTGGATAGGGGACACCCCGTGCCGGTTTTGGAACCCGGTGTTCACCGCGACAACGACCGTATGCCGCAACTGAGCAAGATGCAGATAGACCTGCTGGTCAACAGTTTCGCCGGGGACTTCGCCCGCGTGGCAACGCTACAATACACCAACTCGGTCGGACAGGCGCGGATGCGCTGGCTGGGCGTGGAAGAGGGACAACACGACCTATCCCACGAACCCGATAATAACACCGTCGCTCAGGAAAAACTCACAAAGGTCACGAAGTGGTATAGCGAGCAGGTCGCCTACCTCGCGAAGCGGTTGGCGGAAACCCCGGAACCGGGCGGCGAAGGCAACCTTCTCGATAACACGATTATCGTCTGGACTAACGAACTCGGTCAAGGCAACTCTCACACACTCGATAACATTCCGTTCGTGCTTGTCGGTGGCGGGATGGGCTTCACGATGGGGCGATCCCTAAAATACGATAACGTCGCACACAACCGTCTCTTGCTGTCGCTTGCACATGGCTTCGGACATCGCATCAACCGGTTCGGCAACCCCGACTTTTGCGCCGACGGGCCTCTCTCAAAATTGACGGGGAGATAGCTTCAAAGAAAACGAACCGGGGGATTATGGGAAAAGTCGCCGGTTGCGTTCTTGCGTCTCGAATAACCGGCGCAAGAAATCGGTTCGTGGTATCTCCTTCGCGCCGAGCCAGTCACTACCAGAGCCACCGCCTTCCCCGAATTTCCTTACCCGACAACGCGATGCATAAACGGTGCAAGCACCCGCACACACGAAAGTGATAGGTTGTCGGGTACGATTGTATTTCAAGTCGAAAAAACAAGTTTTTCCTGAACGAAAAGAACGGATAGTCGCTCACCAAAAGCAGATGGTTCTTGCCCTCCTGACGACAATCATACTAAACCATGCCAACCACTGCTTTTCCGAACGGAACCATCACCTTCTTGTTTAGCGACATCGAGGGGAGTACCCGTTTGTGGGAAGCACACCCGGACGCCATGCGCCTTGCCGTCGCCCGGCACGATTTTTTGCTCCGGCAGGCGGTTCAAGAAAACAACGGCTACCTATTCAAGACCACGGGGGATGGTATCGCGGCGGCGTTCGCGGTCGCCGCCCACGGCGTTGCCACCGCACTCGCGGCGCAACGAGCGTTGACGGCGGAACCGTGGGCGGAGCAGGTCGTGATCCGCGCACGGATGGGACTGCACACGGGAGCCGCCGAACTGCGCGACGGCGACTACTTCGGCACCACGTTGAGCCGCACCGCCCGCCTGATGTCTGCGGGACACGGTGGTCAGACCCTGCTTTCGGACGCGACGCACGAACTGTGCCGCGACACCCTTCCTGAGAGCGTCTCCCTGCTACCGCTGGGCGAATACCGCCTGAAAGACCTGACGCGATCCGAGACCGTTTATCAGATGGCGCACCCCGCGCTGGTCGCCGATTTCCCGGCTCTGCGAACTCTGGATAACCCCGCCTTCCCGAACAATCTGCCCCAGCAACTCACGTCGTTCGTCGGGCGCGAGAAAGCGTTATCCGAGGTTGCCGACCTGCTCGACAAGACGCGCCTGCTGACGCTAACGGGGAGCGGCGGAAGCGGCAAGACGCGCCTTTCGCTACAGGTCGCCGCGGACGCGCTGGAGCGATACCCGGACGGGACGTGGCAGGTCGAACTCGCCCCGTTGTCGAATCCCACGCTCGTGCCGCAGACGGTGGCTTTGGCACTGGGCGTCAAGGAGCAGGCGGGGCAAACCCTCGCGCAGACGCTGACGGACTACCTCAAGCCCCGGCGTCTGCTACTGGTTCTCGACAATTGCGAACACCTGCTGGGTTCCTGCGCGACGCTGGTCGCGGTTTTGCTACGTGCCTGCCCGCAGGTGAAGGTTCTTGCCACCAGTCGGGAGCCGCTGTGTATCGCGGGCGAGACGACGTACCGGGTGGCAAGCCTGACACTACCAAGCACCGCGCAGGCGAAGGCGGCGACCCCGGCGAACCTGTCGCAGTTCGAGGCGGTGCGCCTGTTTATCGAGCGGGCGCGGGCGGTCAAGCCCGACTTCGCGGTTACGAACGCCAACGCCCCCTCACTCGCGCAACTGTGCCATCGTCTTGACGGCATCCCGCTCGCACTGGAACTCGCGGCGGCGCGGGTGCGCTCGCTACCGGTCGAGCAGATTAACGACAAGTTGGACAGTTGCTTCCGCCTACTGACGGGCGGGGATCGCAGTGCGCTTCCGCGCCAGCAGACGCTCCGCGCCCTGATTGACTGGAGCTACGACCTGCTGAACCCCGGCGAAAAAACGCTACTGGCACGCCTCTCTATCTTCGAGGGGGGCTGGGTTCTGGCGGCAGCGGAATCGGTGTGCGGCTTCGCGCCGCTTGAGGATTGGGAGGTTTTGGATCTTTTAAGCGCGCTCGTGGACAAGTCGCTCGTGGTTTATGAGGAAGGCAAGAACGGGGAAGCACCGCGCTACCGTCTTCTGGAAACCATTATGCACTACAGTGAGGAGCGTTTGAAGGAGAACGGAGGCGAGAAAGAAGCCCGCCAGCGTCATCTTGATTTCTTCCTCGCACTCGCCGAGGAGGCGGAACCGCAACTTCACCAGCACGGTTCCATGAAACGCCTACAGGTGGAGGCGGACAACTTGCGTGCGGCACTGACGCAAAGCCACAGCGACACGCAGGTCGCACTACGCCTTGCCGGGGCACTGGTATGGTACTGGTGCTTCACCGACTCGTTTTGCGAAGGGCTGGCGCACATCTCCGTCGCCCTTTCGCTACCGGGGGCACAAGAAAGAACGGCGGCACGCGCCAAAGTTCTGATAGGGGCGGCATTCCTGTCGGAGGGAGATACCGAGTCCTACGTCAAAGAGGGACTTTCCATAGCGCGGGAACTCGGTGAGAAACACCTGATCGTGTGGGCACTCATGCGGATGGGTAGCAAGGCAACGAACCACGACAGTTATGAAACCGCCCATGAGATGCTGACCGAAAGCCTCGCGCTCTGCCAATCGCTGGGATACTGGTCGGGGACTTTATGGGCACTTAATCATCTGGGGAAGAACGCTATGGAGCAAAACCGTGCCGCCGAAGCACGAGAATACTGGGAACGCGCCGTGACGCTGGCACGCGAAGGGAACTTCGATAGCCAACTCTGCTGGACGCTCAACTCCCTTGCCAAATTGAACCGGGATGAATCGCGGCAGGAAACGGCGTTGGCACTCGCCAAGGAGAGCTGGGCACTGGTGCGTGCAGAAGAGCGCAAATGGGATTTTTGGTGGACGGCGGAGATCGTCGCCAATTTGCATCTGGACGCGGGGGAGTTCGAGGAAGCGCGTCGCGTTCTGGGGGAGGTAGAAGCGTTCGGTGAGGCGGAGGGCTGGAAGAAATGGATAAAGTCGCAAGTGATGATGGTGCGCTCGTGCCTCGGTTTAGGGCAATTCGACTCCGCCCATTCCTTTCTGGAAGGAAGCCTGAGCATAGAGGGGGCGGACGAGGACGGCTGGATTCAGCAGTATCAGGGCGATGTCGCACTGGGGGGGCAGGACAAAAACAAAGCCCGCCCCTTCTACCAAAACAGTCTGCGCCTTTTCTGGGAGCAACAGGACATGGCGGGGGTATTCCTCGCGCTATCGGGTTTGTCTGCCACGGAGGAGGCGGAACGGTCGGTGTGCCTTCACGGTGCGGCACAAGCACTGTGCCAGCGGGAGGAGGCGGTTAGGCGCGTCCTGACGGCTCACGGACGCCAACAACAGATGTACGAGAACGTGGTCGCCGCGTACCGCGCCGCGCTCGGAGATGCTTCGTTCGCTGTTGCCTACGGCACGGGGGCGACAATGACCCTTGAAAGCACGGTCAAGTACGCTTTGGAAGCAGATGGTTGACCGGTTGGCAATCTCAAATCGTTGGGAAGGGGACAGGAGACGGGGCAAATAACTGCCGACCGAGAGCTTGCGCCTGCGATAAGCGGCGCAGAAAGTCGGTTCGCGGTATCTCTTTCGCGCCGAGTTGCTCAAAATGCGGCGTCATCATTTGAATATCGAGCCAGTCGCCGCCGTTTTCGCGTAGCCGGTCGAACAGGTGAAGTAGACACAGTTTCGACGCATACGGTTCGCGGTAGAACATACTCTCGCCGACAAACACGCCGCCCGCGTCCACGCCGTATAGCCCACCGACCAGTTCGCCAGATTCGTTCCACGCTTCGACGCTATGCGCGAAGCCCGCCTCGTAAAGCCGGACGTATGCCGCCACCATCGCCGTTGTTATCCACGTGCCACCCTGCTCCGGTCGCTTCGCCGTGCGGCAACTCCGAATCACTTTGGCGAACGCCGTGTTTGTTGTGAACGTAAACCGCGCCTTTTTCCGCTCTTTTTCCAGCGATTTCGGCACGTGTAAATCGGCGAAATCCAGTATCGCCCGTGGGTCGGGGCAGAACCAACAAAGCGGCAAGCCGGTGTGGGGCCACGGGAAGATGCCGCGCCGGTACGCGCCGGAAAGCGTTGGAACCGACAGTTCGCCGCCGAGGGCGACCACGCCGTTTTCGTCCGCGCCTTCGGGTGACACGTCCGCGAGCGACGCTATGGGGCGACCGCGACTGCTAAACCAGACGGGAGGGAAGATTTCCGGGAGTTGCCAGCGCATGAACGTTTTCCTTCGGGAGCGTTTTGTTGTACCATACGACACGAAGGAAACCGAAGTATGGGAAACCGAAACGACAAACGGGGCAACTTAGATCTGCGCCCGACAACGATTGAGCGCGGCTTTATGAAGTTCGCCGAAGGCTCGTGCCTGATTTCGATGGGCGACACGAAGGTCATTTGCACCGCCACCGTCGAGGAGCGTGTTCCGCCGTGGATGAAGGGACGCGGTTCCGGCTGGGTCACGGCGGAGTACGCTATGTTGCCGCGTTCGGGCAAAGAGCGAAATGGACGCGAAACGACAAAACCGGCGGGACGGTCGCAGGAGATCCAGCGGCTTATAGGTAGGTCGCTACGTCCCATCGTGGATTTGAACCTGCTCGGCGAACGCATGATTACTCTCGACTGTGACGTGCTGAGCGCGGACGGCGGAACCCGTTGTGCGAGTATCACGGGGGCTTATGTCGCCTTGGTCGAAGCGGTATCGAAACTCAAACTCAAGCGTTCGCCGCTCACCGATGCCGTTGCGGCGGTGTCGGTCGGCGTGGTCGGCGGCATGGAGATGCTTGATTTGTGCGCGGAAGAAGACAACCGGGCGGGCGTGGATATGAACGTGATTGCTACCGGCGGGGGCAAGTATATCGAGGTGCAAGGCACGGCGGAAGGCGCCGCATATGACCGCGCCCGTCTGAACCGGTTGTTAGATGTCGCGCAGTTCGGCTTGGACGTGCTACTGGAAAAGCAACGCGAGGCGGTAGCGGGGCTGCTGTAGCCGGATAGGTTTCCGGTCTTGGCGTCCTTGGCGTCAGGCAAAACTACGTTTTGCCTGACTTCGCGCCTAATTCTCGTCGTCGGGGAACTCGGCGTTCGTGAACACGCTTTGCACGTCGTCGTGTTCTTCGAGCCGGTCAATCATTTTCTGGAGCGCGTCGGCGTCGGAGCCTTCGACCGCTTTGCCCATCACCGGAATCATCGCCGTTTCGCCGGAAACATAGACAAGTTTCGCGGCGTCAATCGCTTGTTTCACCGCGAAAAAGTTCTCGAACGTGGTTTCGACCGCAAACCCGCCGCCCTCGGCTTCGGTGATGTCCTCCGCGCCCGCTTCCAGCGCGACCTCCATCAGCGTTTCCTCGGTGGCAGTTCCCGGCTCGAAAAGAAAGATTCCCTTCGACTCGAACAGGTGCGCGATACTGCCCGATTCGCCCATCTTGCCCCCGGCTTTGGTGAAGATGGAGCGCACATCGGCGACCGTGCGCTGTTTATTATCGGTCAGGCACTGCACCAACACGGCGACTTTGGCGGGCCCGTAGCCCTCGTAGGTCAGTTCTTCGTAGTTCGCCCCGGCGATTTCGCCCGTGCCGCGCAGAATCGCCCGCTTGATGTTGTCGGCGGGTACGGAGGCTTTTTTCGCGTTGTCCACCGCTTGCCGCAAAGAAAGGTTGAGGTCAACATTGCCGCCCCCGTTTTTCGCGGCGACAATAATCTCGGCGGCGAGTTTGGTGAACGATTTCGAGCGCACCGCGTCCTGCTTGCCCTTGCGAAGACGGATATTGTGCCATTTACTGTGTCCCGACATATTGTTTTTTATACGTGCCGCCGCCCGATTTTACCGGGGCGCGTGCGGCGTCTTTCGTTATAATCGCTTGATTTTACGGTGAACGGGGCGTTTTTGCAAACGCTAACCCGCCGCCCCTTCAATCGCCTTTAGCGTTTTCAGCAAGGCGGGCAAATCGGATAATGCCAGCATCGTTGCCGAATCCGATAACGCCCGCGCCGGGTCGGGGTGCGTTTCGAGAAACAGCGCGTCAATACCGACCGCGACCGCCGCCCGTGATAGGTGCGGGATAAACTCGCGCTGTCCGCCCGACGATGTTCCCTGCCCGCCGGGTTGCTGAACCGAGTGCGTACCGTCGAACACCACGGGGCAACCGGTGGTTTGCGCCATGATCGGAAGCGAGCGGAAGTCAACAACAAGCGTGTTGTAGCCGAATGACACGCCGCGTTCGCAGACCAAAACACGCTCGTTGCCAGTGTCTTTGATTTTTTTCACCGCGTTGTTCATGTCCCACGGCGCGAGGAACTGCCCTTTTTTGACGTTGATCGTTTTGCCGGTTTCGCCCGCCGCTATCAGCAGGTCGGTTTGCCGCGACAGGAACGCGGGGATTTGCAAAACATCCACCGCCGCCGCGACTTCGGCGCACGTATGTGGGTCATGCACATCGGTCAGCACGGGAACGCCGAACTCCTCGCGGATTCCCGCCAGCACCTCTAAGCCCGATGCCATGCCCGCCCCGCGAAACGCGCTTCCCGACGTGCGGTTCGCTTTGTCGAACGACGCTTTGAAAATGTAGGCGATACCGAGGGCGTCGCACGCTTCTTTCACGGTTCCGGCGATTTCGCGGCACAAGTCCCGCGATTCGATCACGCAGGGTCCGGCGATTAAAACAAACGGGTTTCCGCCGCCGATGTTCACGGTGTCCGAAACGGCGACGCTTTGGGTGTTTTGATTCATGCGCTCATTTTACCGCACGAACGCGGCAGGG
>JACMIU010000755.1 GCA_014380985.1 Armatimonadota bacterium
CGTATTTACGGTGTCTAACGCCTACGCGCAAACCCCGTCCGCGCAGGACAAAACCTTTATGGTCAAAGCGTGTCAGGGAAACCATGCCGAAATCGCGGCTGGCAAACTCGCACTGAGGAAGTCGCAGGACGCCAAAGTTCGCGGCGTGGCGCAAACCATTGTGTCCGAGCATAGCGCAAACGAGATGAAACTACAGGCACTCGCCGCCAAGTATAATGTGAAATTGCCGAACGCGCCCGACGCCAAGCACAAGGCGTCGGCAAAGAAACTCGCTAAGATGAGCGGCAAGGCGTTCGACAATGCGTATATCATCGGTCAAACCGCCGATCACCACGCGACGATTGCCCTGCTACAGACGCAAATGGCAAAGGGCAACAATTCGGATACCCGTTCCTATGCCACCGAAACACTCGGCGCGGTGCTGAAGCATACCGACACGATTCACAAGGTTTCCGGCACATCGCACAACAAAACGATGTCAAAGATGAAGCCGGGCGGCAAGATGGATGGCATGAAAACCAGCATGGCAAGCCCGGCAAGCAAGGTGAACGCGCAAATCCGGTCGCTGGACGCGGTCGAGAACAAATCGTTCGCCGCCCCGTCCGCGACAAGCGGCATATTTAGCCGAACCGTCGGTTCGACCATAACAAACAAGAACGGTTCGAGCGTCACGAGGAGTAGCACCGTGACTATTCGACCGACGCCGCAACCGGTTCGTGCGCCGGGACTGGATTAACCGTTGGCACAAAACAAAAGCCGGGGCGATTCAGTCGCCCCGGCTTTTGTTTGCCTATTTCTCTGTTTATTTCTTCATCAAGGGCGGCTTGCCCGCGCCCGTGTGTTGCCCGATGTGCTTTTCGTCCCCTGCGGGGCTGGTGGACTGCTTTTCCACGAACTCCTCGCGGTGTGTCGGCGGATTCGTTTGCGCCAACTGCTCCTTGAGCGTTTGCCCGGTCTTGTTGTCCTTGCGCGTTTCGTGCGGGATCATCGGCGGATCGAGCGGCGTTTCGGCATCGTGTTGTGAACTCATGATTTTAAGTCTCCTTAGCACGGTGTTACCCGGATTCGCCGCTACTTAATACGACGAGTCCACGAAACTTTGCATCCATGCCGGAACCGGCGGGGTACGTTCCTGCTCCATGACCACCGTGGTTCCCTTGACACCGGTCAGAAGATACACGCGGTCTGCCGTTTTCAGCATCATCCAGAAGCCGTGTCCGAGCGTTCCGGCGGTGGTAAAGCCTTTTTCGAGCGTGGCGCGGTGAAGCGATTCCTCGTTGATTCCCGTACCGGAATCTTGCACGAAAACCTGAACGATGCCGCGCTCCGGGGCGACATACACCGTGCCGATACCGGTTCCGGCATGAACCACGGCGTTCATCGCCGCCTCGCCCACCGCCGTGATTAGATCGCTTTCGCGGTCACTCGGTAGCCCCGCCTGCCCGCAAGCCTCCGCGAGTTGTCGGCGTAGCGTCCGAATCGTCATCTTGTCGAGCGTCACCGACTCGTGCGCCGGAAGCGACGCGATAGGTTCGGGCAGTTCCGAAGCGTTTTCGCACAGGCGCAGTCGCCCTTCGCTCATCGAACTGAGAATCTCGCGCAGGAAGCGACGCTGTTTGTCGGCGGCTTCGGCGACGCGGCGCATCAGCGCGTCGCGTTGCGTCTCCATCGTGCGGCGTTCGGTGATGTCGCGCAAGATCAGCGTTACTAATGTCACGTTGCCCCGCGCATCCAGCACCGGGCTGACGGAGCACGATGCCCACCACTGCGTATCCCCCAACTTGCTTTGTACCCGGCACTCGAAATCGCTGAACGTTTCGCCGCGTAGCCCGCGAGAAAGCGGCGATTCGCCGGGTGTAATCGGCTTCTCATCGGGCGTGAATAAATTAATCAGCGCAACAATCGCTTCCATCGGACAGGGAACCGAAACCGTTCCCGGAACTTCCAGCATCGTTCGTGCCGCCGGATTCATAATCAGCACGCTGCCCGCGCCGTCGGCGACCAAAACGCCGTCAAGCGCGGATTCCAGAACCGCCGACAACTGCGCGAGCGTTTGCACCTGTTTATCGGCGGCGGCGCGTTCTTCGGTGATGTCGGTGTGGATACCGACCCATTCGCGGATAATGTCACCCTCGATTACCGGCACGGCACGGATCGCAAACAACCGCCACGCGCCATCAAAGCGGCGCACCCGATGCTCGAAAAGAAACGGGGAGCGGGTTCGCACCGACGTTTCCCATGCGTCAATCGTCGGCTGAGCGTCGCCGGGGTGAACCGCCTTAGACCAGCCATAGCCTTGATATTCGGCTTCCGTTTGCCCGGTAAGGCGTGACCAACCCGGTTGCGCCCCGGTCATCATTCCTTCGGCGGTGTTCGTCCAGACCACCTGCGACGACGCATCCACCAGTGCGCGGTAACGGTCATCCGAGTAGCGCAACTGCTCCTGCGCTTGCTTGATAGCATCCACGTTGATATTCGAGCCAAGCCAGCGCAACGTTTTGCCGGTTTGCGCGTCCTTTTGCGCGTAGCCGTGCGCGAGGAACCAGCGATACACACCGTCCGCGCCGCGCAGTCTAAACTCCTCGCGCATTTCGGTAGCGTCGGAGGCGACCGTTTGTTGCCAATGCTCCCGCAATCTCTCGCGGTCATCCGGGTGAATCGCCTCCCATGCTACCAGAGGTAAGTCACCGTGCGGTTTCACTCCCAAATACTCGTACCAATGCCGATTGTGGTACGTCGTGCGCCCTTGTGCATCCGCTATCCAAACGATTTCCGGCAGGGAGTCGGCAAAAGTGCGGTAGTCAATCGGCGGCAGGGAAGCCGGGGAGTCGTCGCCGGGCGCGAAGAGGGATTCGTTGTTGAAAATGTCCGTCATGGGTACTATCAATAGATGGTGGCACCGCTGGGCGTGCCGTGTACGTATCTGTCTTTCGTCGTTTGTCGGTCGTTTTTTTCGTGCGTTATGTTTGTGTTCATGCCGATGAAACGCGCTATTAGGAGACACGCATCGTCGGATAATTTGCCGTTCGCCCATTCCTTCGCGCTACGTAAACACGCTTGCGCGATCGGTTCCGGCGACTCATCAGGCGCGGTACTCAGCGCATTTTCCACGCACCGCGCGATACCTGCCAGTTCAAAAAACTTCTTATCCGTGCTCCGCGCCTCGGTAATGCCGTCCGTAGTTAGTATAACCATGTCGCCCGGAGACAAAACCAGTGCCACCGGTTCGTACTCCGCCTCGGCATACGCTCCCATTACCGCGCCGCGCACGGCGA
>JACMIU010000756.1 GCA_014380985.1 Armatimonadota bacterium
AAACGTTTCGCGCAAGAGCGACAGTCGCACCGCCTCCGGTTCGCGCCACGACGGGAGTAGTTCCGCCGCTTTGCCGAAACCGACAATCGCCGCCGCGTTCTCAGTTCCGGCGCGGCGTTCGCGCTCCTGTTGCCCGCCGTGCAGGAGCGGCGTCCATGCCGTGCCGCGCCGCACGTACAATGCGCCGGCGCCCTTCGCACCGTAGATTTTGTGCGCCGACACCGTGAGTAAATCTACGCCGAGTTCGTCAACGTCCAGCGGCATCGCGCCGAGGGTTTGCACCGCGTCCGTGTGAACATAAACGCCCGCGTTTTTCGTTTTCACCGCGTCAGAGATAGCGCGAATCTCCTGCACCGTGCCGATTTCATTGTTGCCGTGCATTACCGACGCCAGCGCGGTTGCGTCTGTTACGGCGTCCGCCACCGCTTCCGGCGACAC
This sequence comes from Armatimonadota bacterium, assembly GCA_014380985.1. GTDB lineage: Bacteria > Armatimonadota > Armatimonadia > Armatimonadales > Armatimonadaceae > JACMIU01. The sequence continues at coordinate 439 of JACMIU010000756.1, forward strand.
CGTGCCGTCCAGTTGCACCGGCAAATACGTCACGCGAAAGCCGAACGTTTTTTCGGCGAACCGGGCGCAGTCCAGAACCGCGTGATGCTCCGTTTGCACCGTGACCAGATGGTCGCGCCCTCGCTCCCGTGCCGCCCAGAGAACGCCCAAAAGCGCGGTGTTGTCGGCTTCCGTGCCGCCCGATGTGAAGTAGATTTCGCCCGCGTCGGCGCGAAGCGTTTCCGCAACCATATCGCGGGCGTTATCCACGGCACGGCGCACGTCCGCGCCAAACCGATGCACCGACGACGGATTGCCGAAACCGGTCTCGCCGTCAAGGTACGGTAGCATGGCGTCGCGCACCTGCGGGTCAACGGGGGTTGTCGCGGCGTAGTCAAGGTAATAGTGCGGATTCACGCTCCTATTATATCGCCGCGCCCGCATCCGCGAAGCCGATGCGACGGTAGATTTTTGCTAAAGGCACGTCAACTTCGCCGCCCCTAAGCGCGAGCGTTAGCGAATCGCCAAGAGTGGTATGCGTTCCGAGTATCGCCCACAAACCGTTTTCCAGTTTTTCATAGTGCGTCACGGCAACGCGGTCTTGATCCACTAAAATATAATGTTGGAGCGATTCGATTTGTTGATAATCGGCGAACTTATCGGTGCGGTCATCGCGCTCCGTGGACGGAGACGGCACCTCGAATACGGCGGTCGGATTTCGCAAGGCATTTAAGTGGTCAAAATGCGGGTCGCCGCAAACCACGATTAGATCGGGGTAAAAGACCTTGCGGTAGGCGACATACACCTTCTGATCGCTACCGATAACCTCGCAAGAATTGCCCATTCCTCTGAGGATGAGTGTTACCTCAAATTGCAAATCGGCTTGGATCATGTTATGTTCTGGCGAACTTCCCGGCATTTTGACTACCTTTCCACTAATCAGTTGATATTTTTCACGCGCCCGACTATCGAACGCGAAATACTCTTCCTCACTCATTGTGCCGACAAGCGCGGAAAGGTCGTAGCGTAGGTACGGTTCGACAATGCGACGGGGCGAGGTAGGTATAGTTACAGTTTGATTCATGATGCTTGTCTCTATCAGTTCCGCTATTTTACCCGACGCCCTGCGAACGTTGCGCCGATTTGCCCTCGCTTTGCAGGGTGGGCGCGACCATCATCTGCGCCTGTTGCATCTCTTTGATGGTTCGTGCGCCGAGCGATCCCATCGAAAGGCGCAACGCCCCCATCAAGTTCATCGTGCCGTCGTCCTTGTGCGCCGGGCCGAGCAGGATTTCGCTCAGTGTGCCGGAAACGCCGACCTTGATACGGGTTCCTCGCGGCAAATCCGCGCTGGAAGTCGCCATGCCCCACGAGTAGCCGGGCGCGGGTGCTTCCGCCGCCGCCGCGATAGTTGAGCCGAGCATCACCGCGTCCGCGCCCGCCGCAATTGCTTTTGCAATATCGCCGCCGCCCTTCATGCCGCCGTCGGTGATAATGGGAACGTATCGCCCGGTTTGCGCGTGGTAATCGTCCCGTGCCGCCGCCGCGTCCGCCGTTGCCGTGATTTGCGGAACGCCGATACCCAAAACCTTCCGCGACGTGCAAATCGCGCCGGGTCCGACCCCGACCAGAACGCCCGCCGCGCCTACTTCCATCAGTTCGAGCGTCGCCGCATAGCCAACCGTGTTGCCGATAATAACCGGAATCGGCGATGACTCCACGAAGGCGCGAACGTCGAGAGCGTCCGTGTGCGTGGATTCAAAGCGCACCGAACCGACGGTGCTTTGTATGAAAAACAGGTTCGCGCCCGCCTCGACCGCCGCCGCCGCGTTCGCTTTCGCCGTGTGCGGCGCGGACGATACCGCCGCAATTCCTCCTGCGTCACGGATTTCGCGCACTCGCTTTGCAATCAAATGCGGCTTCACGGCTTCGCGGGCATACAACTCTTGAATAAAAGAAATAACACCGTCGGCGGGCGCGTCGGCGACCGACTGCAACACCTCTTCGGCGTTTTCGTAACGCGTTTGTAAACCATCCAAGTTCAGAACCGCGAGACCGCCGAGTTTCGACATTTGTGCCGCAACCGCCGGGTTTACCGCGCCGTCGAGTGCTGCTGCGATTAGTGGTAGCGCGAACGAAATACCACCCAATTGCCATGAAATATCCACATCGCGGGGGTCAATCACCAGCGTTCCGGGAACCAATGCGACTTCATCGAAACCGTAAGCGCGGCGCACGGTTTTGTAGCCCCCGACCGTTAAAAGATTTGTTTCCAAAATAAAAATCCACCTCCAAAATAAAAGAATAGACCACTATACAAAAATAGTAGTTAGAATATATCGGCGGAAGCCAACAAAAACAAGCACAATAACCCAGTAGTTGTACGGTGAAGTGTCGTTCCGATAGATTTTATATCAAAATCGGTCGTTGACATGGTAAGTAAGGACAAAGGTTAAATGCTTCGGTTTTTACGGCGACACAATCATGAAATATTCTCGATTTCTCCACTCCCCTAAGTACGCTTTCACTTTGGTCGAAATTATGTTCACGGTTTTTATTATTGGAATCTTGCTATCCGTTGCCGTGCCCAACTTTATCCAAGCCCGCCGCCAAGCCGTCCGCAAATCGTGCATTAGCAATCTGCACAAGATTGATTGGGCAAAGGATGCCTATATTATGGATAACCATCTGTACTTGGACGCTGAGCCAACCCCTGCCCAATTATATCCCGATAATGGTACTGGATACCTTCGCTCGGTACCGACTTGCAACTCCGGTGGCGTTTACACCATTAACCCCGGCAACCAGTTTCCCGTTTGTAGCAATGGCGCGACAGAGCAACATATCATTGGCGGCGATTAGTACTGTTTTTCGGTTATGATGCGCGTATAATGGATTATGCCGCGTTGCCAAAACAGTTTTCGTCCTCTTGGTGTCGGCACGACCGCGCCGGGCGCGGGCGTCGGGGTTTGGATGTGCCAGCATTGCGAAGCGCACGAAACCTATTCCACGGTGCGTGACCCCGCCCTACTCTCCTACGCGGCGACCGCGAAAAATGCCGCCGTGCTTGATTTCTCCGCGCCGTCCGACCCCGCCTCGCCTACGCTCTTGATTTGGGGAACACGCCCCGAATGTGTCTACGAACCGGCTTCCCGCTCCTACGATATTTATCTTGCTACCGACTCCGACCCATGGCAGGCAAGACTGCAAATAGGTCACGAACTGTTCCACCGCGTCGCCGGGGAAGGGAGAGTGTTCCACTGGACGCACGAAATGCTGGCATGCGTTTTTGCCGTGCGCTTGCTCCGCCGCACCGGGTTTGGCGAGTACGGGTCGAGAATCGCGGCGCAATACGCGGTGGAAGCTGAAACCTGTCCGCTCCCGGCTTTGCTTGATGCCAACCCGTGGGGCGACGCCGCCTATCCCTCCGGCTACTACGGACGGGCTTTCGTTACCGGGATAGCACTGCAAACGGTCGTGGGGTACGCCGCCTTGTGCCGGTTGGCGCGGTTGCTGTGCCACGCCGGAGTGCCGGATATTGCCGCTTGGCGGGAGACTTTGCCACGCATAGCACAGGAAACGCCGCTTCTGCGCTTCCTGAGTTCGGTTGCCCCAACGGACGCATGATATAACGAAGTACCGAAGCCTCGCCAACCATGATACGCGCCCTTTTCTTTGATTTAGACGACACCCTGATTCGATACGACGCGCCGTATGAAGTCGCGCTCACGGCGTCGCACACGCTTCTTGCGTCGCGCCACCCCAACGTTTCGCTGTCCGACCTGCGAACAGCGATACACCGCGCCTACGAAAAACGGTACGGCTACAAGAGTGTCGCCGGGTTCGCAGAGGCGGGCGCGATTTCCGTGCGAGCCATGCGCGAGGCACTAACGGCGGACGCGCTTGCCACACTCGAAACAGACGACGCGACCGACACGGCGTTTATCGGCGAACTGATCGCGGCGCACGAAGCCGTGGAAGCGCGGGAAATCGTAGCGTTCCCCGATACGCACAACACATTGGACGTTCTGCAAAACCATTTCGCGCTCGGCGTCATCACCAATGGGCCTTCCGCCATGCAACGGGCAAAACTTGCGGCGACCGGTCTCGCGTCCCGGTTCGCTCACGTTGTCGTGGATAGCGAGTTCGGACATCCGAAACCGGACGGGCGAATCTTTGCCCATGCCGCACGGATTGCCGGTTTCGCACCGGAGCAACTGCTTTTTGTCGGCAATTCGCCCGAAGCCGATGTTGCGGGCTCGGTTCGTGCCGGTTGGACAAGCGTCTGGGTAAATGCGACCGGCGCACCGCTTCCGCCGGGTACTCCCACGCCACATTACGAGATAAAAACGTTGGGAGAACTGATGTACCTACCCACCGTCGCGGACGTTCTGCGCCGCGACTAATAAAGAAACGGAACCTTGCCATGCTACTACCGCTTTATCTTGCCACTGCTTTATTTCTCGCGCCGCCCGCCCCGGTTGCCCCTAAAGTAGACCCTGCCGTTGTGGAATACAAACTGCAATGGATCAAGCAAGCCTTGCCTGTTGCCGCAGGCGAAAAGCCGGGAGAACCGGTACTTCTTTCCAGCCCGGCAACATCCAGTGTTGACCGACAACTCTTGTCGGTCTCTATCGGCGACAAGAACGGCGATTCGTTCGCGCTTTCACTATCGCCGACCGTGGAACCTGCCGATAATTCCGTTACCGCGCCCGATGGTAGTTTGGTCAAGAAGAAGACGGCAACAGTGCTGACGCTCTGGACACTGAAGGTATCCGACAAAACGTTTCCCGGCAACATTTCGCGTGTGGAACTGGCGGGCTCCACACGACTTGCCCTCGGCGACGACAAAGATGTCATCGTTGCCTCGTTCAGCCTGTCCGACCCCAAAACGGGCGCGACCATGCAGTACCGGTTAATGGGGCGGGCGAAAATCGGCGACTTAGCGCGAACGCCGTAAGGGATTATTTCTCGTTTAATGGGGGTATAATTGGGTACAGTGTAATCACAATGTTTACCAGCGGCATAACTATTGCGGACGATGCAAGCAACCCGGACTTTGCCATCCGCGGGCGAACGTCAGGGGGCTTGATTGTGGCATCCCCGCCCTCCCTTTGGACGCCCGCGAACGGCACGACCGGTGTACTCGCCGTCGCCTCTCTTACGCCCATTTTGGTCGTTGCACACGGAAACTTGTACCAAACAGCAGTACGTAACAGGAAACAAAGCCGCGGAGAGGAACGTCCGATGTTTACGGGCAGTATAATAATTATGAGCGGATCGCGCCACAAAGAACCAACACGAGTTATCGGGCACCCGGATTTAGCGTCCGGTGCGAGTGTGCAACGCGGCGACACGTTGTATGTGTCGGTCGCCGAAGCGATCTATCGTCAATCACGCGGCGAGTATGTTGAGGTGCATCTCACCCCTTCCGCCGACGATAACGCGGCATTATCCGACCTGCGTTCGCGGGCGCGTCACCGGTGGGAAAACGACCGGCTACCCGACGGTTGGACACGTCCCCTGCCGCAAGCGAAACCGCAAATGCCGATGCCGAAAGAAGTGGTGGGCGGCGACGCCGAAGGCGGGATGCCCGACGATTTGCGCCGACTCGCCCGTGAACTTCGCAACCGCGACCGTAGCAAAAAAGACTAATCCTCCAACAAAAACATAGGACGCGCCTCGTGAACCACGGGGCGCGTTTTTTTGCTGAATAAACCAGAGCGACTTTAGCGAACCGCGCCCGCCGTGCGATACTATACCAACTGTGTCCGAACCATCCCCCGCCTCCCAAAACTCGTATGGGCAACTGCTCCGCACCCTTCCGGCGTTCCGCGATTTGTGGATCGGGCAAGCCATCTCGCAACTCGGCGATTCGCTGTACTACCTTGTCTTCCTGTTCATGGTCGAGAAAATCACGCACGACCCGGCGATGGTCGGTGTCGCCGGTGTCGCGCAAACCCTGCCGTTTCTCCTTTTGTCACCCTACGCCGGGGTACTTGCCGACCGTATTGATCGCCGCACGATCCTACTCTGGTGCGACATTGCCAGCGGCATCGCCCTTGTGCTGTTCGCCGGGTACGTCTTCTTCGACGCCACGCCGCCCGTGTGGACGCTGATTGTCGCCGGGGCGAGCCTCTCCGCGATTAACAGTTTCTTCGCGCCCGCGAAGGGCGCGGCGATCCCGCAGCTCGTCCCCGAAGACAAGCGCGACGCCGCGAACGCCCTATCGCTCGCCACGCAAAATCTGCTTCCGATGGTCGGAATCGCCCTTTCCGGCACGGTACTTGCCGTGCTGTACGCCGTTTCGCCCGCCTACTTCTTCATGGCGGCAATCGTGCTAAACGCCGCGTCGTTCTTCGGTTCTGCGGTGTTTATCGTGCGGTTGCCGCGCCTCGTGCCGGAGCAACCGGAACAAACCCTCGCGCAAACCGACGCCCCGACACTAACCGGTGGGCAACGCGCTTGGCAAGACCTGCGCGACGGCTTTTCGTATCTCAAAAATCAGCGCGTTCTGTGGATA
>JACMIU010000757.1 GCA_014380985.1 Armatimonadota bacterium
CCAAAACTTGCCCTGCACTCCTGCCGATTGCGCTGCTTCGGCGGCGTGCTGGGCGTGCGGGTGCATTTGGGCAAGCGGGAAGGCACGAAACACGACGCGCAGGTCGTCCCCCATCGCATCTCGCACGGCTTCCACAATCGGCTGGGCTCGTTCGCAGTGCGGGCATTCATAGTCACCGTACTCGACAAGAGTCACGGGCGCGTCTGTATTGCCTAACACAAAGTCGCGGGCGGGGTCTACATCCACTTTTAGCGTCGCCATGCTTTTTACTTCGCCAAGCCTTCGAGAGCGTCCAAGATGCCATCCGCGCCGGGGTTGACGCCGAGTTCGGAAACGTGGTTCCAAACAATCACGCCGTTCTTATCCACGACGAATAAAGCGCGTTCGCTGATGCCGTACTGCTCGTGGTAGACGCCATATATTTTGCTGACCGCGCCCTTCGGCTCGAAATCGGCGAGAAGCGGGAAGTGCAAGCCCCGGCTTTCGGCGTATGCTTGATGGCACCAAACGCCGTCCACACTGATGCCGAGTATCGCCGCGTCGTATTTAGCAAAATCGGGCAATATCTCGTTGTACAACGCCATTTGGTCGCCGCACACCGGCGACCAGTCGGACGGGTAGAACGCGAGAATAACGGGCTTGCCGCGATATTGTGACAGCGTGACTTTTTTGTCGGGGGTGGCAGACAGGGTGAAATCGGGGGCGGTTTGCCCGATGGCGAGAGGTTGGTTCATAAATGACTTTCTATTCTTCCGGCACGGTAGGCACGGGCGACGCTAAAAGCGACGGCTCGCCCCAACTGTTTGTCGCGCCGCTAAACACAAACTCGGTTAGTTTTTTGCGGGTGCGTTCGGGATTGTCGTTGCGCCCGCGCAGTTTTTCGTCATCAAGCGTTTCGGTCGGGGCGTCGTAACCGAGAGCGATAACCGCAATCGGTTCGTGTGTGTCGGGAATGCCGAAAGCGACACGGGCGCGGTCACGGTCAAAGCCGCCCATCTGGTGCGTGTGCAATCCCTCGGCGACGGCTTGCAAGATGAAGTTCGCTACCGCCATACCGACGCAGTGTTGCGCCGTTGGGTTCGGTTGCCCCGTTTTGTCGAAGTTTCGCTTCATCACCGATAGTATCAAAACCGGCGCGGTGTTCGCCCAGATCTTATTGCCGTCATACAGCAGTTCAAAAACACGGTCGCGGGTTTCGGGGGCGTCGGTGCTGTCACCGGCGATAAACGCCCACGGTTGCTCGTTTTGCGAGGATGCCGCCCAACGCGCCGCCTCGAAACAGGCGAGCAGTTTCTCGCGCCCCACCGGTTTGACGGGGTCAAAAGCAACGGGGCTCCAACGTTCTCGGACAACATCTAAAACAGGGTAGTCGGCGGGGGCGGGTTTTCGCATAAGCAAATGATACCCCACGGAAGGCAAAAACGTTCCCACAACGAACGGCTTCTTTGCCGGTTCGTTCGCGGGACGATGGTTCATGTGGCTTAGTTCAAAACGAACGTGCCGGTGGCGTCGGGTTCCCGAACCGGCGCGTTCACCGTGCGCTTTGAGAACGCCACATTCGCGGTTCCAAGTCCCGGAACCACGCCGTAGCGTCCGCCGTTTTCGTCGGTTTCGTGAACCGGTCGGTCGTACTCCTTGCCGTGTCGGTTTTTCGTCAAAACGCGCTCCCCTTGACGAATCGCGGCAACGGCTTCGCGCTCCACAAGGTTCATGAGTTCCCCGGCATCCAGCCACATTCCGCCGCAGTCGGGGCAGTGGTCGAGTTCAATTCCAAGCCGTTCGACGGCTTCCAGCGGTATCGCACACAGTGGGCATAGCATCATAATTTTTCGCTCCTGCCTATATAACACGCGAACGATAGGTAAAGTTGCTACGCCATTACGCTTTCGATTATCGTTTCTGCTACGATTCCGCGAACCGGTTCACGGCTTTTCGATTAAATAATACAGCACCGTGGGAGACAGGTTGATGGTGTTCGCGGTAGACACTTGTTTCGTTTTGTAGCCGTTCGCGTCTAAGGCGGTCACGCGCAAACCAGCGGCGTCGGCACGGGACAACGACACCGACCCGGCGAGATTTTTCACCATAATCGGTGCGGTTCCAACGTTTTTGATCGTGCGAACGCCGTTCGCGTCGCCCTCGGTTTCCCAGCCGTAGTTTTTGTCCTCGGTCATCACCTGCAAAAGCATTTTGCCCGAAGTCGCTATCGGCTTGTCGTCGAGCGACACCAGTAGCACGGTGCCGTATTCGAGCGGCGACGATACGGTAACGTCGCCGAGCGTAATTTTTCCCGCCTGCGACAGAAACCCGGTTACGCCTTGCGCTTGTTTCGTGTTGACCACCATGCGCCCGGCGTCGTAGTTCCACGCGAGTTCGCCGGTCACGGAGCGCACGGTTTTCGTTTGCTTGTTGATGAAGCGCGTTAAATCTACGGATTCGGACTTTGCGCCGGGCGCGTCAATCGTCACGCCCACCTTGCCGACGAGGAACGCGAGCGGGTCAATTGCGGAGAGTTTCGCCACTGGAACCGACTTTCCGGCAGGTATGTCTTTGGCACGGAATGCTTCCAGATTCACGGGGGCTTGCACAGGCGCACCCTCCAGCGCGAACAGATTATCGGACTTGAGCGCGGCGGACACCACCTTCGCGCCGGGAGCCACCAAGCCCTTGCGGTATAGATACGCCGTCGCCGGAAACTGCCCCATTGTCGCGGGGGTTTGCAGGTCGAACTTGCCGTGCGTTCCCTGCCACGTCGGGGAGCCGAGCGCGAAAAAGTACACGCCGTCCGTGCCTTGCAAGCTCGCATACGCGGCGGTCAAAAGCGGTTGCTCGGCGCGGAACCGGTTCGGCATCGGGTAGTTGATTTCGGTGATAATGCTCGGCAAATCGTTATAGCGCAAGTCCATCAGCGGCATTGAGAACGACTGCCCTTCGGCGCGTTTCGCGGATTGAAACGTGAGCGCGGAACGGTCGTCGTACTTTTCGCCCGCGTTCAGCGAATACCCGGCGCGTTCGCCCTCGTGGAACGGGTCGAAGTAGCCGTGCCGGTCGAGCAGGTCTAAGCCGGTGCCGATGTTCGATAGTTTGTCAAGCGGTCCCAATCGTGCCGGGTCGGCGGTAATCCAGTTCGAGCCGTAGACCAAGCCCTTGTAGCCGAGATCGGTTCGCAGATATTTCGCTGTATCGGTGAAAAACGCGGCTTGCGTTTCGGTCAGGAACCGTGCCGTGTCCTGCGCCCGTTTGTCGCGCTTATTGAACACTTCGTAGAGCGGCATAAACCCGGCGCGCCCGGCGTTCGCATCGTCGCCGCGCACCCCGCCGCCGCCCCACGTTGACAGTGCCTTGTCCACCCCACCGTAGCGTTTCGTCAGCCAAGTGCCGTACTGCTTCTCTAAAATCGTCATCTGCTCAGCGGGAACGTTCTCATACGGCGTGAATGTCCAGAACAGGTTGGAATCCTCGTTGACGAGTTCGGCGATAGCGACCGACGGGTCTTCGGCGAGCGTTAAGCCGGTGTACGGTGACTTCGTTGTCAGGATCGCTTTCCACCAACCGCGATACGTTTCCTGAAAGTCATCGTTGAAGAAAAGGAGCGCGAACGGATTTTTGCTCCCGTCGTATCCGGGAATGCCCTTCGGCTTTACCCAGAGCGGAAAGTACATCGAGACCGACGTATAAATCCCTTGCTGTTTCATCGCGTAAACGAAGCGTTGCAGTTTGGCGATTTTTTCGGGATCGGGTTTGGTATAGTCGTCGTCTTTCCAGAAACCGGAGTGCATCCGCACCATATTCACGCCGTATTTCGCCAGATGCCGCGCCAGATAATCCATCTGCGCCGGGGGCAGGTTCAAGAAATCGCCGCCCGCGTTCGCCGCCCAGAAGCGTTCGGGTTTGCCGGTCTTCTCGTGCGCGAACCCTTCGCCTTTGGTGATGATGCGCCCCCCCGCACCTGCCTCGGTTTCGTTGAGGCTCCGCATATCCAGTGCCGACTCGGTGAATGGGTCGGCGTCGGGCTCCCAAGCGAAGTAGCCGGGTTCAGAACGATTATATTTTTCGCCCGGCTTGAGTTTGCCGCGTGCCGTGAACGGTTCCGCCGTGAGGACAAAGGCGTCAAACCCTGCCGCCCCGGTTTTATCCAAAAGTTCGACACGCACGGTTTGCTTGCCCGCTTTCACGGTTTCGCTCCCTGCCGAAACCCAGTTCGCCCCGACAAATTGACGGATATAGGCGTCGTCGAGTAGCGCGGACTCGCGTACTTCGTGCCACTTGCCGGTCGCCCCGATGCGCCAGCGGAACGCACCGTGTTGCCAGAACTTGCGAACGTACAGGTCGTAATCGCCCGCCTTTGGCACGTTAATCTGGTATTCCAAAAAGAGCGTTTCGGCGCGGTCGCCGGTGAAGGCTATCCAATCGCCGCCCGACAGCACGGCGGTTTCGGTGGGGTTGTCGGGTCCGAACGGCTTGCCTTGCGGGAAGTTGGTGGCGGACGGCGTTTCGCCTTCCCACCAGACGTAGCCGGAACCCCGCTCCGGCTTGGGTGCGGCAGGTTTCGCGCCCGCTTGCGGCTCGGCAGCGCGGGCGCACCCGGCTAACGCGGTGAGTGAAACGGCAATAGAAACGATTAAGGCTGTGTTTTTCATGGATTAAAAATCTTTCGATACGGCGCGAGGTTGTAGCCGAGGGCGCGAAGCATCGCGGGCAGTTCGGGGTCGCAAAGCAAACGGCGTTCGGCGTCGCGCTCGCGGGCGACTTCGCCATTATCGGGTTCGCCGCGCAGGTGAAACCGCGCCATCGCGCCGCCGGGTTCGTTCAAGCCGGGATGCGTTACCCACAGGCACGGCGTCGCGCCGGTCAAATCCTGTTCCTCCGGGGATACATCGGTTGTGTAGTCGGTGCTGTCATAACTGACTGGCATCGTCGGGCAGTGCTTGACGTAGAGCAAGCCTTCCTGTTGCGAGAGCTCGGCAAGCCCGTCCTCCAGTTCTTTGCTGATCCAACTCACGCCGCAGTGTTCATCCAGATACGTCGGCGCGAACCCGGCGTCGCGCACGGCCTGCAGTTGCGCCCGCGCTTCCGCGAGTGCCTCCTCCACCACAAAGCCGTGTTCTAAAAGGTCGGCGGGCATCGGGCGCAGAAAACCGTCCGCGCCCACGAGCGACGCAACGGTATCCGGCGCGGACACCGGACGCCAACGGAACTGCTCCCACTCGGAATTGAGCGCGAAGTGCAACCCAAACTCGATATTCGTGCGGTGCGCCAGAAGCCGCGCCGCGTTAGGTAAGTCGGGGCAGATCGCCATCACCGACACGCATTGCAGTACGCCCGCGTCCGCACACGCCGCGATAGCGCGGTTCGCTTCGGGGCAGGAACCGGCGTCGTCCGCCCGCACAATCAACGGTAGTCCGCTCATTTGATTTCCTTAGCGGTAGCCGCTGTTAATGCGAGTAGCACCGGCACACCGCGCCGGTCGTTGCCATACTCCATATCCACCGACGCTATCACGACGCCGGGACGTGGGTTCGTCCACTGCTTCTGATACGCCACGGCGGAAAAGTTCGTGCCGGGATATGCTTTCGTCCACGCGGTTTGTGCGCCGGGCAGTTGCCGCACTTCGCCCTCTTGCTTGTAGTCATCTATGTCAATTTCGGCGTATACCGGCACGGTTTCGGTTTTCCCATCGGCGTAATGCACAATGTACCGCGCCATTTCATACTGCTTTTTGTCGCGGCGTTCGTCGTTATTGCGGCGCGAATCCATCCGCGCCGTGTGCAGGAAAAACAGCGCGTCGGCTTTTTGATTGACCGGAATACCGCGCACGGCGTCGGGCAGGTTGCCGGGAACGTTGTCGCCTTTCAGCATGATCGCGGTTGGAACGGGCGATGTCGGGAAGTCGTAGATTTTGTACTGGACGCCCGCGAACGTTTTGGTTCCGGTCGGCAAACCGCTAAAGGTAAACGCCTTATCGCCGAACCATCCGGTCTCGTTGCGGTACTGCGTCGCCTGCTTACCGATGTCAATGGGCGCGTAGGTTAGCCCCGCGCCCGCCAACACCGACCTGCCGCCCCCGAACGGAGCCTTCAGATTACGTAGCACCGTGCCTAAAATCCGCGCTTTTTTGGTCGCGTTTTCCGGGTTTTCCTCGGCGTCCTTAAACAG
>JACMIU010000758.1 GCA_014380985.1 Armatimonadota bacterium
CGACCGCGTTGCCGCCCTGACATTTGAAATCACCGCGCTACGCGGGGATTTAGGTGGCACTAAGCCCGGCAAAAAACGCGGCGCGAAAACATCCGTGTCGCCGGTTATCGTGGGGGACAATGGGGTTTCGAGCGTTTCGCCCGACCTTTTGCTGACCACCTTGCACGCCGACGCCGAAAAGATGCAAAGCGAAACCGGCGACGCGATTGCGATACTGCTCACGGCGTTCGCGCAGTCTCCCGATATGGACGGCGACTCCGGCGAAGCGGTGTCGGCGGTCGCGCAAACCACCGTGCTTCGTCTTGTGCCGGATGCCGCGAGAGATTCGGTGCGGCGCGACGAGCAGGAATCGTCCCTTTGCGAACGGGCGGCGCGAATCGCGGCGTCGTTCGGTGCTACCCCGCGCATTCTAATTGCCCGCCTTTTGCTCACCGATGGGACGCTGACCGCAACGCAACTCGGCACGGGCGCGAACCTGACCACGGGATCGCTCTACCATCATCTGCGCGAAATGACTCACGCCGGGGTGCTTGATGTTGTGTCCCGCAACCGCTACGCGCTCACGCCGCTCGGTCGCCGGTCACTACTGTCGCTACTCGCGTTCGCGCAGGACGCCCCGTAGTAGGCAATATAAAACGCCGCGCCTTATGAGAAAGCGCGGCGTTTTTATTCCTATCCCGCGCTACCGGTCAATATCGCCCAGCACAATATCAATCGAACCGATCATCGCTACCACGTCCGCGAGCATCCGCCCCTCCACCATCTTCGGCAACGCTTGCAGATTGTAGAACGACGGCCCCTTGATGCGAACGCGGTACGGTTTGTTCGAGCCGTCCGACAGGATGTAGTACGCTTTTTCGCCGCGTGGCCCTTCGACCGCGCCAATCGCCTCGCCGACCGGAGGATGAAAGCCTTCCGTGTACAACTTGAAGTGGTGAATCAGCGATTCCATCGAGGTATCGAGTTCGGCGCGGGGCGGAGGGGCTATCTTGCGGTCGGACGTTCGTACCGGCGCGTCGCCCAAAGAAATAACCTTTGCCAACGCTTGTTCACAAAGGCGAACCGACTGCCGAAACTCTTCCATGCGGACGCGGTAGCGGTCGTAAACGTCGCCGACCTGCCCGACCGCGACATCGAAGTCAAACTCTTCATACGACGAATATGGGTTGGTTTTCCGCAAGTCCTGATTGATACCGGAAGCGCGAAGCGAGGGCCCACTCATGGCGTAAGCAACCGCGTCCACACCGGAGATAATCCCGACGCCGCGAGTGCGCTCGATCCAAATCGGGTTGTTTGTCAGCAAGCCCTCGTACATTTCGATACGCGCCGGGAAGTAATCTAAAAACTCGCGTACCCGCGTCAGCCATCCGGTCGGCGCGTCGCCGCGCAACCCGCCGGGACAGATCCACGAGGTTTTGGTGCGAACGCCCGACAGGTGTTCCTTGATTTCCAAGACTCGTTCGCGGTCTTGCCATGTGTAAAAGAATACGGACATCGCGCCAATATCTAAACAGTGCGTACCGAGCCACAAGGAGTGCGACGCGATGCGCTCTAACTCGTTCAGCAAAACGCGCATATACTGCGCCTTTTTCGGAATCTCGACCTGCATCAGTTTCTCGACCGCGAGAGAGTAGGCGAGGTTATTGCACAGGTTCGACAGGTAGTCTTCGCGGTCGGTCAGCACCAACGCCTTGTAGTACGACAGGTTTTCCATCGTTTTCTCAATGCCAGTGTGCAGATAGCCGATATGCGGGGTACAACGCACCACTGTTTCGCCGTCGAGTTCCAGCACCAAGCGCAGAACGCCGTGCGTAGACGGGTGCGACGGGCCCATGTTGATGGTCATGGTTTCCGCGTCGGTTTCGGGATCATACGAGCGTTCGATTTCGATGCCCGCCGGAGCAGAGTTCGCTTTGGGCAGATTGCTTTTTGTGGTTGCGAGTTGTGTTAAGGTCGCCATTTTTTTGTTTCCGAACTAATTACGTGGTTTCAAAGATTTTAGTGTCCGTTTGATTTTTCTAAAGGATGCTTGAAAAAACCGCTTTCGTTTCCATGCGGCGAGATCTGCCGGAGTGAACCAACCGCTACGCTCTATCGCCGCGTCATATTTCGTGTTGAGAGGCTCTGGTAGCAAACTATTCCACGGCTTATCGTCGGACGTGTAGTGCAGTATCGCGGCATCCTCGTAAACGCTCCCTTGATGGCTGACCAATTCGCTCCGTATCGCCGATTCCGGCATTTTTACTGCGTCGTACTCGCCGACTTGCAGATTCCAAACGAAAGACACCGGCTTCCATTGCCCGGCTAACACCGCGTTCAAACCGTCTTGATCATGAAATTGTGGGTACTTCTTTAATACTGTGAATACTTCGTCAACTATTTTGGTTTCACGAAACAAGTTCAGGTTCATACACATACAACCGTTATTGAAACCAATGGTTTCCGTATCCACATTCAAGTTCATTCCTTTGTACAAATGATTATACGGTGAATGAAAGTTTTGTACTGCAATAACGTAGTTGTCGTCGAAGCTCATCCGATAGAAGGGTAGTAGTGATTTTTGAACAAGAATATCGCTGTCAAGATACAGAACCCGACTTTCGGTATCTGGCATAAGACTCGGCAGTAGCAGACGCAAAAAAATCGCGTGTGACATCCGGTGCGTTTTGTAAAGCCCCTCGAAGCGGCTCATATCCACCTGTAGCCATGTTATCGTGACATTGCCGAATGGCTTGATGATGCCCTCTATCTTCGCTTTGTTCAGTGCTTGTATCCCGCCGTCAACCAC
>JACMIU010000759.1 GCA_014380985.1 Armatimonadota bacterium
ACGCGACCTATGCCCGCGTCGGCGGTGATGCCGTGGATTTGACTGTATCGCCGCTGATCGCTTGGAAAGATTATCACCGCGAAATGCGCGAGTGGAACGGCTTTCCCGTGCGGCAGGGCTTCACCAAAAGCGGGTACGACGTGCAGGCGACCCCCGACGCGCCGACGCTTCACCTGCTGCTCCCCGGCGCGAAGTGGACACGCGCCGGTTGGTGGAACAAAAGCAACTGGCATGAGCGCGAAGCCGAGCGCGGGCAGGACGCCGCCGAAGATTTGTACTGCCCGGCATCGGCGACCATCCGCCTTGACAAAACCATCGAATCGGTGACGTTCGCGGCGACTTTGGAAAGAGTCGAACCGCGTCCGGCAAGCCTCATTGTCGGCGAAATCGTCCGTGCCGCGTCCCGTGCTGGAGCGGACGAAACCAACCACGCTTTGCGCGTCCTGCGCGTTGCCGCCGACCGATTTATCGTGCGCGGGGAGGGGATTCGCACCGCCATTGTCGCCGGCTATCCGTGGTTCACCGACTGGGGGCGCGATACGTTTATCGCCCTGCCGGGTCTGTGCCTGACAACGCACTGCTTTGACGTCGCCCGCGAAATCCTGCTCGGCTACGTGCCGTTCCTATCGGACGGCATGATGCCGAACCGCTTCCCTGACACAAGCGAAACGCCCGACTACAACACCGCCGACGCGACGCTGTGGTTCGTCCACGCTTGCGGGGCGTACAAAAAAGCCGTGCCGGAGGATGCCGCGTTCGTCGAAGCAATCGCGCCGGTGCTACAGGAAATTATTGCGTGGCACGAACGCGGAACCCGCTACGGTATCGGCGTAGACGCGAGCGATGGGCTACTTTCGGCGGGCGAGGCGGGAACGAATCTGACGTGGATGGACGCCAAAGTCGGCGACCTTGTGGTCACGCCGCGCATCGGCAAACCGGTCGAAATTAACGCCCTGTGGATTCACACTCTGCAAGCCGCGTGGCTTTTCACCGGTGACAATTCGTATTTAACGGCAGTGGAACGTGGCAGCGAATCGTTCCGGCAAAAGTTCGTGCGACCGGACGGGGAAGGCTTGTATGACTTTATCGCGCCCGACGGCTCGCCCGACCTTTGCATTCGCCCGAACCAACTGTTCGCCGTATCGCTCACGCCGGGGCTGTTGCCGCTCGATGTGGCGCGAAACGTCGTGAATACGGTAGCGCGGGAACTGTGGACACCGTTTGGGTTGCGTACCCTGTCGCCGTCCGACCCGGCATACCGACCGCGCTACGAGGGAAACGGCTTTAGCCGCGACACGGCGTACCATCAAGGCACGGTTTGGGCGTGGCTCCTCGGCGCGTACACCGACGCCCGCCGGGTAGCGTTCGGCGAAACCCCCGATTTTTCCGCCCTTCTTTCGCACCTGTCCGAATACGGGGTAAACGGCATTGGGGAGATATTTGACGGCAACGAGCCGCACCGCCCTGACGGTTGTCCGTGGCAAGCGTGGAGCGTGGCAGAAGTGTTGCGGGTATTGAC
>JACMIU010000760.1 GCA_014380985.1 Armatimonadota bacterium
CGAAGCCGGGCGCAAGCCACCGCCTGCCTTTCCAACACCAAGCAGTACGCCCTTGCCATACAAGCCTACACGCAGGACTATGACGGAAACTACCTGCCATCGAGCAACGGTATATCTACAGTCGTTTCCTCGCATGAGGGAAGTTCTGTGGTTGCAAGTGAGAAGGGGTCTTCGACTTGGCTTGAGTTGATTCACCCTTATATGAAAGAAAAATATTTATCGTGTCCCACACGCGACATTATTTCCAGTGTGCATGACATCGCTTCAACAACTGGATATGCACTCAATAGTGATTTGAATAACGACGAAGTAGTCGGAGAAAACAAAAAACGTAGCATCGGCAAAAACGAGGCAGAAGTTCTGCTTCAGTCACGCATTGTTTCTGTATTTGATTGTGGAGTTCCTATCGCATCAATGAACAACACTGATGTGGATACAAAATTGGTAGGTCACGATGGGAGAAGAGTCACACCGGGAGCCATCCGTCACAATAGAGGCGGGAATTACGCTTTCGCCGACGGTCACGCGAAATGGTTTCGCCCTACCGCGTTCGTACAACGGTGTAGCGCGGACGATAACAAGCCCTGTTTCACGCCGTAATCCGCGCCGCGAAATGCAGGAATCTTCCGCGGCGTCGGCGAATAAACGCGCAGGAGCGAATACGTTATGCCGTCCCCCACCCCGAACGCCGTTATTACCATCGAACGCGAGACCATGCCCCCAGTGGGCGTGGACGACACGCCGCCCGTGGAAGGCTTTCCTACTTTTGACGACTCGCCGATGCCGTTCCTCGAACGACTCGGTTCGGACACGCCCGAACCGTTCCGCTACTGCCTCAACACCTCGACCCTGCGCGGCTTTGAATTGCCCTTGTGGGAGTTGGTGGACATAGCGGCGTCGGCGGGCTACGAAGCCATCGAGCCGTGGGTATCGGAAATCGAAGCCTACCAGAAAAGCGGCGGCGATCTGCACGCGCTCCGCGAGCATATCAACGATTTGGGGCTGACGGTCGAATCCGCCATCGGTTTTTTTACGTGGGCGGTGGACGACGACACGGCGCGGGCGCAAGGAATGCAGGACGCTCTGGACGCCATGACGCTGGTGTCGCGCATCGGCGGCAAGCGGATCGCCGCGCCCGCGTGGGGCGCACACGAGGCGGACGCCCCCCCGCTCAATCTGCTCGAAGTCGCTAAACGCTACGACGCACTTATCGAACTCGGCGCGATGAAAAATGTTGTGCCGATGGTCGAGGTGTGGGGCTTCAGCAAAAACCTGTCGCGCCTCGGCGAAGCGTTGCTGGTAGCGACCGAAAGCGGCAACGACGCGGCGTGTATCCTCAGCGACGTGTACCATTTCTACAAAGGCGGCTCGTCGGTGGACGCCCTACGCTTCGTGAACGCGGGGGAAGCGTTTCCCGTATTTCATGTCAACGATTACCCGTATATTCCCCGCGAAACCATCACCGACGCCGACCGCGTGTTCCCCGGCGACGGCGTGGCTCCGCTCCCGGTGATTTTCCGCGCCCTGCGCGAGGGCGGTTTTGCGGGCTACCTGTCGCTCGAACTTTTCAACACGACTTATGAGTTGGCGATGGATCCCCTGACTTTGGCGCGAACCGGTTTGGACAAATTGAAGGAGTGTGTTAAAGAGGCGTTTGAATAGGTGCGACGCACCGGATTCGGTCAAGGCGCGATATAATCCGTGGATAACCTCATGCGTATTTCCTTATCTTTGCCCGCTTTGTTTTTGTGTATCGCCGCCGTGTCTCCGGCATGGGCGCAACTCACTGTGCGTTCGCAAGGCACGTTCACCGACAAAACCGCCGCGCCGCACCGCTGGTACGTCAACGGGGCGCACACGATGGTTTGGGACGACAAGCCGTATGTGCCGGTCGGCGGGCGGTTCGTGGCGAAATCATGGTCGGCGACCGCAACCGCCGCCGACTACGACGCCGATGTCGCCGCGCTGAAAAGCCTCCAAAAAAGCGGCGTGACCGACATATATGTTCAGGCGGCGGGGAACGGTCTGACCACCGTGAAACCCGCGAACATCCAGAAGTTAGTGGACTTTTTGGACGAGAACGGCTTCACCTACGGCGTTTCGATCAACGACGGACCCCGTGAACCGCTCCTCGGCTACGTCGTGCGACCCGGCGCACACCGGCAAATCGTCCCTTCCGGTGGCGGCGAGTTGACATTTCCGGTGGTGAACGCGGCAAGCGGCTTGTTTTTCACCGTCAGCAGCACCGGGGGCGAACTGCGCGATTCCGGCGAAGCGACCGTGAACGGCGACACCTTGCGCGTATCGGTCAAGGATGACATCAGCCCGCTCGCTGTCGGTTCCGGCACGGTTCCGACCGTGGCGATTCTGCTTCCCGAACGTATCTTCACGGTTTCCGACGGTTTGCAGATGCGGAATCTGTGGGACGGCTTCGACCCGTACCGCGACGCACTGATTACACTGTTCGCGCAGGTCAAGTTTGGCAAAGGCTTTCGCTTTGTCTGCGATCCGCTTCCGGCGAATCTCGCCCTGACCGACGCATTCGGCAAGGTAATCCCCACATCGGCGGCGTTTCGCACCGAATGGGCGGCGTACCTCGGCACGAAGTACCGTTCGCTCCCGAACGTGATTGCGGCCTGGGGCATCCAAGACCCGCTCGTCACGTCGTTCGACGATGTGGCGAAACTGCTCCCCCTCTGGTACGGCGGCAAAGGAATCGCGCAGTTTCACGATACGCAATCCAAGAAAACGCTTCGCGCCACGTGGGATCGGTCGGCGTTCTGGGACGATTTAGCGGCGTTCAAGCGCGAATCGGTGCGCGGCTACATGAACGATTTAGCCGTCACGCTCAAGCGCACGGTCGCCGACGTACCGGTTGTGTACCGCAACGGGGCGGGGGCGGGTTGGAACGAACTGTTCGACGATTTACCCGCGGCGCAAGGCTTTGACGGCTTCGGGATAGTTGCCACTGGGCGCGGTTCCGACGCGGCGGCGCGGTCGGGCGCGTATACGTTCGCGCAAGCGTCCGCCTGTCCGAAAACCATCTGGCTACCGGTGCTGTCGGTCGGCGAATCCGTTCCCGCAAAGCCGTTCGCCGATAAAACGTCCCTTTCCGGCACATTCGATTGGCTCCGCGAGTCTGGCGCGAAAGGCTTTTTCGTCAACCTGTCCCCCACCGCACCGGAACAAAACGATTGGCTCAAATCCTACGCGACCGTGCTGGACGCCACCGGAATGCGAACGCGCCTCGAAAGTGCGGGCGCGTCGCAAGCCCCCTCCGCCGTGTTCTACCCGCGCCGCGACCAGACCGACTTAGTCCCCACGGTGCTTTCCACGGGCGGCGGTTGGTGGCTCCCGACCAACCGCGCCGGGCAGGTGTACGATTTCGGTTCCGCCGGACGCGCCTACGGCATCGAGGAGCCGAACGCGGGCTTTGTTTACTATCTTTGGAACCCGGCAGGAACGCGCAAAATCACGCTCACCGTGCCGAAAACCGCCACCGACGGCAAAACGGCAAACCGCGTGGCGTGGAGCGCGAACGCCAAAGGCGAACTCAAAAAGCAAACGCTGACGCTCACCATCGGGCAGGAACCCGTGCGCCTGCTCAATTACCCGGTGATTCCCGTGCCGCAGGAAGCGTACCCCGAAGCCCGCACCGAAACCGACGCTTTTGCGAAAGCCGAGAAAACCGCGAAATCGGTGGATGCCGGACGCTACGCGCTGAACGCCACACAAATCTACTATAAGAAAGACAACCCGCTTCCCGGTGTGCAGGAGATTCTCGCGCTCCTTGCCCGGATGCGCTTCGAGAAGCGCAACTACTTTTGGTACGATGTCGAGTACGCCCCGGCGCATTCATTCGACGAAACGAGTCCGCTTCCCGGCGCGAGCGGCAACCGTGTGCTTCGCGTGGACGAACGGGCGGACAATGCTCCGGCGGTCGCACAGATCAAAATTAACTTCGGCGAACAAGCCTTGCGCGACGTTTGGCTGTCCGTGTCGCCAAACGCTCTGATTTCGCTCCGGCTCGACGGTCGCCCGCTGATAACCACAGCGACGATCCCGACCACGGCGGGCGGGTTATACGCGAACGGCTCGCTTATCTGGACGCGGTTCGGTTCGGCAACGATTCCGAAAGGCGAACACGTTTTGGAGATTCGCGCCGATGGAGCGGCTCTGGTGGACGCCCTACTGCTTTCGCGTGGCCCTTTCGACCCGAACGGCGCGAACCCGCCGCCGGTGGAGCCATAAGCGTTATGGCGCAGGTGATTTGCTTCGGCTTGCTGGTTGCCGATTGCGTGACGGCAACGGTGGACACCCTGCCGGAGCGCGGAACGCTTGCAATCGTTGACCGCGTAGAACTGCACGTCGGCGGGTGCGCGGCAAACACTGCTATCGCGCTGGCGAAATTGGGGCTTTCGGCGGGAATTATCGGCGGCGTCGGCGCGGATGGTCTGGGCGATTTCGTGCTGGGCGCGGTTGCGGGCGCGGGCGTGGATGTGCGCGGTGTGAAGCGGTTCGCGAATGTACCTACGGCGGCAACCACGGTTTGCGTTCATTCCGACGCCGAGCGAACGTTTTTGCACGTTCCCGGCGCGAACGCCCGGTTCGTGGCAAGCGACGCTGATTGGAGCGTCATCGACGGCGCGGGCGTTTTCCATATTGCCGGGGCGCAACTGATGGGCGCACTGGAGCGCGAGAATGGCATCGCGGCAGTGGCGGAGGAAGCCAAACGGCGCGGCATGACTGTGACGCTCGACACAGTGATGAACCCCGAATCGCTCGGCTGGCAGGCACTCGCGCCCGCCCTGCCGTTTGTGGACTGGATGCTACCGAGCGAACCGGAAGCGGCGACACTGACCGGCGAAACCGACTTGTCGCGGCAAGCGGAAGCGTTCCGCACGGCGGGGGCGAAAAATGTAGCCATCAAGCGCGGCGCGGCGGGGTGTGCCGTGTTCCCTGATAGCGGCGCACCATTCACCGTGCCACCGCTTTCCGTCGCCGCGTTAGACACGCTCGGCGCGGGCGATGCATGGGTCGCCGGGTTCCTGCTCGGTTTGGTGCGCGGTCTGCCCGCGCCGGAAACGGCACGGTTTGCCAACGCCGTAGGCGCGTTCGCGGTGACAGGCTACGGCGCGACTACAATGATTCGCACCGAAGCCGAAACGCTCGCGTTCCTGAATCGAATGATATAATTTCCTTCAATGGCTGTATCCGCTTTTCCCATTGCGTCCCCTACCACACCGGTTCTGCAAATTACCGATCTTTCTATCGCCTTTCCCAGCGCATCCGGCAAAATGAACCGCGTTACCGAAGGCGTTTCGCTTTCCGTTCACGCGGGCGAAGTGGTCGGCGTGGTCGGTGAGTCGGGTTCGGGTAAGTCTATGACCGCGCTGTCGGTGCTGGGACTGATACCGGAGCCGGGGCGCGTGGTGGGTGGTGCGATTACGCTTGCGGGCGAGAATGTCCTCGCGCTAACGGAAAAGCAGAAACAGCGTATTCGCGGCGGTGTGGCGGCGATGATTTTTCAAGACCCGATGACATGCCTGAATCCGGTGTTTACCGTGGGCGAACAGATTGCCGAAGCCGTGATTTTGCACAGGGACATCAAGAACAAGCGCGAGGCGATGCGGGAAGCGATAGACGCCCTGCGCCGGGTGCAGATCCCCTCCCCCGAACGCCGCGCCGCGCAGTACCCGCACGAACTTTCCGGCGGGATGCGCCAGCGCGTGATGATTGCGATGGCTTTGGCGTGTCGCCCCGCGCTTCTTTTAGCCGACGAACCGACTACGGCAC
>JACMIU010000083.1 GCA_014380985.1 Armatimonadota bacterium
GCTGAACAATCCGGCGACGCCGCCGTAGCCGGGGTAGGCTTCGGGCGCGGATTCGGGGGAAGCCGCGCCCCACGTTTCGGCGAATGTGAGTAGCACCTCCCCTGCTTCGCAAACATCGCAAACGTAGAGCCGGGAAAACGCCACGGATTCTAAATCCGTGGCGAGAGCGCGACGTCGAGGCGAAGCGGCGTGTTCGGATTTGTCACCGCGCCGCTTGCCGTGTTATCCACAAAGGCGTCTTTCAACACGCGTACCGCGTAGCTGCCGACCGGCACGTAGAACGAGAAATCGCCGTTTTCATTGGCGATTGTCTGCTCCGCTTGCGTACCATCCCGCGACAAGATCACGGTGGCTCCCGCGCCGGACACGCCGGTCGTGGTGGTGACTTTGCCGACAATCGTTGCCGGGAAGCCGGGCGGAAGCGGGTTCGGGTCGGCGACTAACTGCAGGTCGCCGGTTCCGGTGATGCCGTTGCCGATAGTCACGCTTTTCGTGGCGGCGTTGGTCCCGATAACGCCGGATATTTCGATGGTTCCCGGCAGGATGTTTTCCACGAAGAAGTTACCCGCGGCGTCGGTTTCGGTGATAAAGCCGTCCGGCGAAATGGAAACGAACGCTCCGGCGGCAGGTAAGCCGCTCGGAAGCAGTACGCGCCCGTTCACCTGCCCGATGTTGACGAAGAACTCATACGGTCCGTTTCCGCCACGGGTGGTGGGCGGCGTGAACGCCACGGTTTGCGTGTCGGTGAACGTTTCCGTGGTTGGCGGCGTCGTGGTGTCGTCCGTGACCCGCGTGTTCACAAACGTAATCGTCGCGGTGCTACTGCCTTCCGTCACATTGAGAAGGCGGAACGTTCCCACTTCGTTACCGGTAGTCACGTTATCACGGGCAACCGTGGTTCCCGAAACGCCGCCGATAACCACGGTGGCGTTCTCGATCTCGATGTCGTTCTGCGCCGAGTCGCGTACGATGCCGGTCACGGTGCTACTCGCTGTGCCACCGCCACCACCGCCCGTGCCGCCTCCCCCTCCCCCACCGCAACCGGCAAGCAAGGCGGCGAGCGACGCCACGGAAAGAAGGGCGAACGTTCGCCGGTTAATTACCAAATCCTGCATGATATTTCCTTTTAATTTAGCACCGTGACGGGGCGCAAAATCGTGACCGGTTGCCCGTCGCCATCACGCGGTACGGCAGAGATACGCAAATTGTAGACTCCCGCCGGAAGCGCGGAGCCGTCTTGGGCGCGTCCGTCCCAGCGCAGGGTTTGCCGACCGGCGACCACACTTCGTCCCCCGGTATCTAAGCGGCGCACGGTTTTGCCGCCGATGGTAGATAGTTCGGCTACGATTTCAGCGTCGGCGGTCACGTTGTAAGCGATGCCGTAGGAGCGACTCCCGTTTGCGGCGCGGGTCGTGCCGCGGCTAATCTGCACATTGGTCAGCATCAGCGGCGTGGTGCGCGTCGGCTCGGCGGCGATCACAAAGCGACGCGAACGCACGGTGTCGGTTGCCTGCCATACGACTGACGAACGGTTCTTGAGCGAAACGCTCGTGCCGGTTTGGGGGTCACGCAAGTAAAGATTCATGTTGCGCGGAACTGTGCCGACGTTTTCCCACGACAAGCGTACCGCGCCGGGAACGGCGGCAATCGAAGTAAACGCCCATTCGTTCTTGCGCTTCGAGGCGTCGCGGAAATCGGACACGAACCGTCCGCCCGCGCTTCGCGTCGCGCCTTTACTGGGCGTATCGAACACCGCGCCGACGCTCACCACGGCGGGCGGCGGCTCCTCGCGGTCGTAGGCGTTATCGTAGCCGTCGGTCGCGCCGCGCACGGTACCGAAAGTCGCTTTCGCCTCGCGTCCGAAGAACCCGGCGTTGTCGTTCGCGTCTTGCCGCGTTCGCACCGTCACCGCCCAATCGGGCTTCGCTTTCTCCGCAACGGCGCGGGAGCGCGTCGTGGCTTTTCGCGTCACGGCGTCGGGGGCGGGCAGAAGAAGCGTCACGGAACCCGGCACTAAAACGCGCAGGAAAACGCCCTCCCATTCCGGCGCGTTGATCGTGTCGGTCTCGATAAACTGCCCCGAAGTGCGGTCAAACCGGTAGGGAAGCGCGGCGACAAGGTTCTGCTCCACGGCTTGTTCCCATGTGAACGTGTTGTTGTTCTGATACTGCACCAAAATATCGTCAACGCTGGTAGTATCGGCGGTGAACGGCGAACCGACCATGTTCCAGCCGAAACGTGCGGCGAGAGCGAAATCAACGTCGGTCACGGGCAAGACGCCGGACAACTGCACCAGCAAATCGGGGCGCGAGCGATCCACGGGCGCGGGCTTGAACCAGTAGCCCCGCCCCGGCGTCAGCGAGCCGATGCTGGTGTTCGGGTCGGGCGTCACGGTTCCGTAGCGGCTTTCCACGGCGTCCCAGCGCGACAGCACGAAATCGGTAGTATTCAGGCTTAACGCTTCGCCGATGCCGGTGGCGGTCGGTTGGAGCGGGAACGACACGAAGTACGGCACACTCCCGATGGTGAACGAGCGCGTCAGGGTGGAAAGTTCGCCGCCGTTCTGGTCGGGACGTAGGACTAAAAAGGCTTGTCCATCGCCGGTATTTTTGCGGAACGTTCGGGCGTTCCCGTTCGCGTCGGTGTAGGAAATCACAGTTTTTGCGAGGTCGTTGTCGCCCGTGCCGACATTCACCGCGAACGCTGCGGCTTCCAGTCGCCCGGTCGCGTTGCGGTTCGCAGTCGAGGTGGTTTGCGTGATAGTCACGTCGCGCCCGCTTGCGCCGCTTCCGAGTACCACGGCTTGCAGGTCACCACTAAAACCGCCCGGCACATAGGTTCGTGCCGTTTCTGAGCCGACCACAAAGTCCAGCGTTAGGCGTCCCTCCTGCGGCTGAAGCGAGAGCGTGGTAATCGTACCTTCGCCATTCAGCAGCTCGACCTGCTCGGACGCGACACCGAGGCGAATGGTCGCGCCATCGGCGTCGTGGTACGTAGCGTACACACGCCCGCCCAGAAGGTCTTCATCGCCGTTAGGCTTGGTGCGAAAATACACCAATGTCGTAGGAGTTCCCTGCCCAGTCGCACCAGAAAACACGCCGGGAATCGTGAAAGCATACAACTTACGCCCCGCCGACACCGATGTGTCTAAGACATACTGCCGCCGATACCATGAATCGAAATTGTAACCCTCAACACCATCGGGCAAGAACGACGCCGCGAGCGTTTTTAGTGCGGGGACGTTTCCGGCAAGCGACGGCGACGCAGTTGGCTCGAACTGCGCGTAGTAGGCTTCGTTGAACTGACGGAAGAAGTTCGGGTTTTCGATGTATACCTTAAGCCACGCCGAGCCGCTCATACTCATGCGCGGAAGCGTCATCTTACCGATAGTAAACTCACCATCTATTTTGATGTTCGCTTGCGTGGGCGGGAAGAACGTTGGGTTGCCCAAGCCGGGTTGATTCAGTACATCATAGTATCTAAGAAGCGATAAAAAGTTGCCTGCGGACGCATCGGGAAATCCAAACGCCGGGTCGCGGGCTATCACCGACGCGGCGGCACGGGCAAAGCCTTGCTCCCAAGCGTCGTACTGGAACACGGCGGGTCCGTGGAAAGCGTGAATCAGGTTCAGGAGCAACGCTTGCGCGAACGAGTCGTTGCTTTCGTAGAGTGGAAGCAAAATGCGGTTGTTCGACACGTCGTAGGCTCCGAACGACAATCGTTGACGCTCCGTGCCGTTGTTCGAGTCAATCGTGCCTAAGTTGAAAATCTCAACCTCGCCCGACACGGCGGGCTTGCCGTACAACGCTTCGATACGCGGATAAAACTCGGTGATGAGTTGCTCGATCAAAAGTCGGTCTTGCTCCGCCCAGCCGCTATACCGGAAGGTGAGCGTCCCCCCGCCCACGGCGCGAGTGCGGAACGAGCGCGTTACGGGAACACCGTTACGCTCGACCTGAACGAGCGTGGAAACCGGCATGGTCGCACTCTGACCGGGGAAGAACTTGCTTGCCGACCGGCGGAGCGACTGCCCTTGCGCCCGCCACGTTTGCTTGACGCGCTCGTTGACGGCGGCGCGGGTTTCGGCGTCGGTCGCCCCGGCGCGAACACCGACACGCACCGTGCTTTGCGAGCCGGACGACACGGTAGCGAACTTGGTGTTCACAACGTTTGTCGGACGCGAAGCAAGTGACTGAGCGTAAACCGGGACGGTCGCGGCGAAAATAAGGAGCGGCGCGGCAAAAGCGCGGCGCGAAAAAGCGAAACGAAAAGCAGTCATAGGCGTAAAAGGGGCGCGGCGTTGTGCAGCGATACATCAGTCTATCACCCGCGCCTTCTACTTTGACGCCGCACCGCGCCAATAA
>JACMIU010000084.1 GCA_014380985.1 Armatimonadota bacterium
ACAGTAGTGATGGCTTGTCCGCATTAGAAAGTGGCAACGCAGACTTGACCAAATTCGCTATTTTCTACGACAATTATTTATGGGATTCCTATACGCCATCTACGTTACCCTCCGGTTTTCCTCCAAAACCATTGTCTCCTAATGTTTACCCACACACAGGAGTTACCAGCCGAAGCACTAATACCGGTGGCGGGGCTAATCAGGCATTCTTGGACGGTCACGTCAAGCTCGACATCAAGTTGTAAGCCACGAAAAATAAAGGAAAACTTATGAAAACAATTCACTCACGCACTCTCTCTTTGCTCGGTCTTGCTCTCGCCGCCCTGCCCGCCCACGCGCAGTACGGTTTCGGAAGCGTCGCCGATACCACGACGCTTCCCGCAAGCGCGTTCGCCAGTGCCGACCGTGCTTATATCAACAACAACGGCGACGTTGTGTTTACCGCCACGGTTTCCGGCAACCGCACCCTGATTAAGAATATCGGTGGCGTAAACAACATCGTCGCCGCCCAAGGTAGCTCTACCGTTTACGGTAGTAGCTACGACGGGGTCGGGGATGGGGTCAACGTCGTGCTGAACGACGCCGGGCAAGTCACCTTTCGCGGCAACGCCACCGTAGGAACCGATGGCATCGTTGCCGGAAACAACACGGCGATTGTGCGCGACACCACGATTGTTAGCCGCGAAGGAACCACGCCTATCGGGACTACCACTGCGAACGCTATCAACAACTATTCGGCGAATAACGCCAATACCACGGTCTACGCTGGGTCGCAGACCGTGGGCGGCAACGGTTTGTTTTCCGTTTCGGCAGGTGGCACGGCGACCCGGCTAATCGCGGGCGGCACGGCGACGCCCGGTATCACCGGTGGCACATTCAACGCCTTTTTGTTTCCCAGTTTGGATAATGCGGGCAATGCATCGTTTCAATCCACTATTAGCGGCGTGTCCGGTGTGACGGCGGGCTTGTTCAATATCACAGCGGGTGGCACGGTGTCGAAAATCGCGGCGGTTGCAGACACGGACGTAAGCGGCAACGCTTATTCTGCGTTCGCCGGAATCGTGCGCGGCGATAGCGGCGTTATCGCCGCCAACGCGGTGGCGAACGGCAACCGGGGCATCTACCTCGGAAGCGGCGACGCGCTTTCTTCGCTTATCGCCCGGCAGGGACTTTCAATCTTGGGTGCGACTTACGGCAACGCTTTCGCGCTCGGCAACATCAACGCTTCCGGCGTCGGCGTTTTCCGCGCTACCAATATGACCGGTGCATTCACCTCGGCGATTTTCACCTTCACAAGCACCGGGCAAGTCAGCAAGGTTCTGAGCGATGTGGATACGGTCTTCGGTTCCACCGTTTCCAGTTTCGGCGTTCCGACCATCAACAACGCCGGACAGATTGCGTTTAATTACACGTTTTCCGGCACGGGTGGGACACAAGGTGTGTTCGTCGGCACAGTCACCGTGCCGGAAGCCGGAACGTCGCTTCTGCTCTTGGCGGGCGCGGCGACGCTCGGCGCGGTCATCGTACGCCGCCGCAAGTAACCCCGTTACCGCGTGTCGGTTCGCTCGATCCGGAGCGGATTTGCGGGTTTGGCGACATTCGCATACAGCGCGAGAAGCGTTTGCGCCATGCCGTCCGGGGTCGGGCGAAGCGGGCTGGTCAGCGTGTTTCGTCCCAACCGCTTGCGTTCGGGTTCGTCATCGAGCAGGGCGCGAATCGCCGCCGCGAACGGCGCGACTTCCGGTGCGGTGACCACCGAATCTTCGCCGGAGCGGACAAACTCACTCGCTCCGCCGCCGCGCATCAGCACACACGGCAAGCCGAATGACTGCGCCTCGCCGATGACCACACCCTGCGTTTCCGTCACCGACGCGAACACGAACAGCGTGGACGCCGCATAGACAGGCGCGAGTTGTTGGCGGTTCAAAAACCCGGCGAAGCGCAGATACATTTCGACTCCCCGTTCGTGCGCGATTTGCTCGCAACGCGCCCGGAACGCCCCGCTACCGACAATCAGCAAAAATGGATGCGACTGCGGTGCGGTCGCCGGGTGCGCGTGCGACAGGTGCGCGAACGCCTCAAACAGTGCGGGCAGGTTCTTTTCCGGCGCGAGACGCCCTACAAACAGCAGAATCGGGGCAAGCGGCGGAATCCGGTAGGTTTCCCGCACCCGTTCCCGCGCGGCGGAAAGCACCACCGGCGCGGCGGGTATCCCGGTCGGCACGACATGAACAAGGGATTCCCGAACACCGAGCGACAACAGCAAATCGCGCATCACCACCGACGGCGTGACCACAGCGGCACACGCATTGTAGTAGCCCGAAAGATACGCGGCGACGATGCGGCGCGTGATTCGGCGTGGCATCACCGGCACATAATGCGCGTACTCGGTGTAAAGCGTGTGGAACGTGGAAACGAGCGGCACATTTTTGCGCCGTGCGGCGTCCTGCGCGTGCAGTCCGATTCCGAACGGTTGCTGAGAATGAACCACGTCGAACGCTTCGTGCCGGTACGCTTCCGGCATCGGCAAAAGTCGCATCGGCGGATAGGCGAACGGGTTTTCGGGGTTCACCCAGAGCCGCCACGACGGCAACCGGCGAACCGTTACCGCGTCCGGCAAATCGCGGGGGTCATCGGCATAACCGGGGTATTCAGGCGCGACGATCAGCGAGCCATGCCCCGCTTTCGCCATTTCGCAAGCGAGCGTTTTCACCGACGTTGAAACGCCGTTGATTACGGGGTCGAAACTTTCGGTGAATAAAGCGACGCGCATAGCGATTGGACGAGCGAACGGCGGAGAATGTTCTGGCACTCCGGCGCAAAGACTGCTAAAATAAGGGCATATATCGTTTCACGAAAGACCCCTTATGCCCACCTACGGATACCGTTGCCCCGACAATCACACGTTCGAGCGTTTACAGAAAATCACCGACCCGCCCATCACCGAGTGCGAGGTTTGCGGCAAGC
Organism: Armatimonadota bacterium; assembly: GCA_014380985.1. Lineage (GTDB taxonomy): Bacteria > Armatimonadota > Armatimonadia > Armatimonadales > Armatimonadaceae > JACMIU01. The sequence goes on from JACMIU010000084.1 coordinate 2,968, forward strand.
CGGTGAAAAAGATTCTGTACCCGGTCGGCATCTCCTTTAAAGGAAGCGGTTTCTACGTCAACGATTACGCGCCATCGGGCGAAACCGCGAAGCGCAAAAGCGATTCCGAACCCGCCCCCACCGCCACGACCACGGAAACCAAAACCGACGCCAAGCCGGAAGCAAAGACGGACACGAAAACCGAATCCGCTCCGGCGACGCCCGCACCGGCGGCAAGTACAACGAGCGCGAAAAGCGAATAGATTACCGCGTCCCGCCTGTTTGGGTCGGCGGGCTTACCGTCCACTCCCCGCCCCGACCAGTTCGCGCCCCGCCCCCGCGTCCTGCGCGTCTTCGCCCTCGACCGCCGTCCAGATGCGCCGAGCTTCCCATGTGCCGACGATTTCACGGGCGCGGGCGCGGCGCGACTCGGTGAGCGCGATTTTCCAGTGACCGGTCAGGGTGCGTCCGTCGCCACTCATCGTGCCGACATACGACACCGGAAACAGCCCCGGTTCGGGCGGCGCGTACGTCTTCACAAACCGCACGAACGTTCCCTGCTGAATCCCGCGAGAGACGGTAGCATAGTCGTGTCCGCCGTCATCGTCTATCACGGAACCGGCGAACCGCTCCCCGCCGCTTTCAACCGCTTCGCCACCGGACTGCCGCACAAACGACGCTTCAAAACGCACCGGCAACATCGTGCGAGCCGTGTAGTAATACGTGCCGAGCCAGCCCCCGGCAATGCTGTGATACGTTTCGCTGTCCATTTTTAATGCAACCACAGAGACGCAGAGAGCGGAAGGGGGATTGAAACCGTTCTCGAAAACTCCACCGTCGGCGAAAACTTCGTTTTGCCTGCTCTCTGTGTCTCTGTGGTTAAACTCCTTTCGCGGCGAGCGCGGCGAACGCTTCCGCGTCCTGCCCGATCAAGTTCAGGCTGCTTGTCCAGAACTCCTCGCCGCGAATGTTGATGCCGAAGCCATCGGCGAGGCTTGCCGCGTCGCTCATGCCGGTTCGGGAAAGCAGTTCGTCGTAGCGCGGGCGGAAGCGTTCGCCCTCGGTTTGGTACTGCGCGTACAGCCCCAGTCCAAACAACAAGCCGAACATATACGGGAAATTGTAGAAGGTCGAGCCGTAATAATGCCCCTTGACCGCCCACATGAACGGGTGCATTTGCGCCACGTCCAACCCGTCGCCGTAGGTGTCAGACTGCGATTGTGTCATCAAGGCGCACAGTTCGTCTACCGATAGTTCGCGTTCGCGTCGCTTCTCGAAAACGCCTTTCTCGAACAAAAAGCGCGACGTTATATCCACGACCACCTGACACTGCCCTTGTAGCGAACCGTCCAAAATCGCCAATTGCCCGGCTTCGTCGGCGTTTTTCAGTACCGCCTGCTTCACAATCGTTTCGCAGAAAATGCTTGCCGTTTCCGCAAGCGTCATCGGGGTTCCGCTTTGTAGCGGCGTCCGGTCGGCGAGGCACAGGTTGTGGTAGCCATGTCCGAGTTCGTGCGCGAGGGTCGAAACGCCGTCGAACGACGGGCGGAAGTTTTGCATAATCCGCGATTCGCTCCCGCGAACACTCATGCAAAACGCACCGTCACGCTTGCCCGGTCGCGGTTCGGCGTCAATCCATTGCTCGGTGAACGCCCGCTCGGCGAACCCGCGCAGTTTCGGGGAATACGCGCCGAAGTTTTCGGTGATGAACGCCGTGGCTTCGTCCCACGTGAACGTCTGGCTGGCGTCGCCGACCGGCGCGAACAGGTCGTACCACGGCAGTTTATCCGCGCCCGACACGCGCCGCGCTTTCGCTTGCAGGTAGCGGCGGAACATCGGGAATGATTTTCGCGCCGCCGACAGCATGGCATCCAGCGTGGCGCGGTCAATATGGTTGCCGAACGCGGCGGAATCTATCGGCGAATCCCAGCCGCGTTTTTGCGATAACGCCCCGGTTTCGTACTTGATGGCGTTCATTGCACCGGCTAATGGCACGGCGACGGTTTTCCACGCGGCGAGCTCGGCATGGTACGCTGTGCGGCGCGTTTCGCGGTCGGGGTCGGTCGCCATCGCCCGCACCACACTCATCGGATGCGCAGTTTCCGCGCCGTCTTTCGGGACTATCACGGTCAATTGCGACGTTAAATCGCCGTGCAGTTTGCTCCACGCCGCGCCCGATGCCGGATACAGAAGCGCGGATAATTCTTCCTCCACGGGCGACATTTGATGCTGAGCGGCGATTTGCGCCTCTCGCAGATAATACTCGTGCGTCCGTGCGAGTTCCGACGCCGCGAGAAGCGAATCGGGGTCAAGCGAACCGAGGAACGCCGTGTAGCGCGTGCCGCAAACGCCGAGCGTGATGTAGTGCTTCGACAAGCCGGAGCGTTTCGCCTGCGCCAAATCGTTGCGCGAGTTAGTGGTCGTGAACAGGGCGATAAACCCGCCGACAAGCCGCGAAGAATCCAGCACCGCGTTGTACGCCGAGGTCGCCGCCTCGTAAGCGCGGACGATTTCCGGCGAAGCGGCAAGGCTTTTTGTTGGTCGGGCGGCGATATTGTGTTCGTCCCACAGCGCGGCAAGCGCGGCGATTTCCGCGATTAGCACATCGTAGGCGACGTCGAATTCCGGCGATTCGAGCGATGGGAAAAACGCGGACACGTCCCAGTGCGGCAGGGCGGTAACGGCGGGCGACGCGCTTCCATTGTCGGAGTCATGGAAAACGGGCGCGGGAAAGGGCGAAGCGTGTTGCATAGCGCGATTGTAGCATATTCGCCCGAAGAATCGCGCCGATTACGGTGCGGTTGACGTTTCCGGCACGATGCGTATTTCGCCCTCTGTGCCAAACTCTGGCTTCAGAACCCCGAACTTTACCAGCACACGCCGTTTGCCGAAACGCAACACGTGATACGTTTTACCGTTGATTTTCTCAACATTCATCGTCATTTTCCCGAACCCATCGTCGAGCGTGACGATTTGCGGCTTATTCCCATCGCCTGTCGGCGATTTTTCTTTGCCGCTGATTGTCACTATTTCTTTACCGTCTACCGTGACGGAAGACTTTCCCGCGTCTCCCCTGTTCACAACGACCTCTTTGCCCCCTGCGGAAATAACGCTTTTGTCCTTGTCCCAACTCATGATCTCTTTACCATCCTTGATGATCGCCGTCCGCTCATCACTGGCATCGAATAAATATTCCGACCATCGTCCCTCCTCCTCCATCAGTATCACTGGTTTACCGTCTTGCTCTTTGGCACGCATGGCAACTTTCCCGTTGATTCGGAACTCGCCAGAAAGTAGGTAGTTTTTCGTTCCTAATACAAACGATCCTGCCGCTGATTTCGCTTCTTCCAGTTCTGACTCGTCTTCCGGTGTGAACGAAACCTTGATACCGGTGTACTCTCCCTTTTTCATGTGTTGAGAAAAGCCGTTTTGACCATGCCCGCCATCGCCCAAACTTGTCTGATATAACAATTTTCCGTTGCTATCTCGCAGCGAAATCTTCGTAATCTTCCGTTGCGCAGACGAGTTCAAATCAATACGCAGGTCGGGTGTGGTGATTAGTTGCGCGAAGCGATACGCGCCGTCCTCCTCGCGCACCGTGACCAGACCGTCTTTGTTGGCGATTTCCAGCGTTACTGCCTGCCGCGCTTTTACCGGCGCGGTGGCGGATGCTTGCGCGGCGGCAGGGCGCGAGGCGAATCCGGGAATCGTCACCACACTGAGTGCGATGATACAGAAGAGCGAGGGGAATGTGTTCATGCTTTATCGTTCCTTTTCCGTTGCGGGGTGGTTTTAGTTGCGCGAAATCGTGGTGCGGAAGCCTTTCGCTTCGACCTGCTTGGCGAAATCCCGCGCCGATTTTTCCGACCGGTACGCGGCAAGTTGCACTCGGTAAACGACTTTGCCATCCGCAACGTCGGTGGACAAACTCGCCTCGTAGCCCGCCGCCTTGAGTTCGGCGATGCGGGCTTCGGCATTTTCCTTGCCCTCGTAGGTTCCGACGCGCACCCGGTACATTCGGGTCGGCGCAGTGCTTGCCGTGGGCGTGGTTTGCCCCATCATGGCGCGGTCTTCCGGGTCGTCCGGCAGGGGAGCGGGCGTCGGGGTAGGCTTGGGTTTCGGGGTCAGGGTCGGTTTGGGCGTCGGCGTCGGCGAAGGCTTAGGCGTCGGCGTCGGTTCCACAACCGGCTCCGGTTCGGGGGTCGGCGTCGGCTCCGGCGCGACGGATGCCACGGGGCGCGGCAGATCATCCGGGTCGGGGGTCGGGGTTGCCGTGGGCGACGGCGACGCGCTGTTTTCCTTCGCCTCCTCCTCGGCGAGTTTTTTCGCCTCCTCCTCTAACTTTTTCTTCGCCTCTTCCTCGGCTTTCTTCTTCGCCTCTTCCTCGGCTTTTTTGCGCTTTTCCTCCATCGCCACGCTGTTGTCCACCACCGTAAGCACACCCTTCGGCGACGGTTGCCCGCCCGTGCGAATCACCGTCGGCATGGTGTTCGCCGGTTCAATCACAGCAACATTCTCGCCGCCGGTGAACACTTTTCGGTCAATCACGAAGTAGCCGACAAAGAAGCACGCCACGACAAACGCGCCCACTCCCAGTATCACAAAAAGATCGTTGGGGCTGCCGCTGTCCTGCGGTTTGTTTTTATAAGTTGCCATGCGGATTTAGACCTTTTTCGTTCCGGTTTGCTTCGTTAATGTTTACGCGCCAATCGAACCGCGCCCGTCACCGGTTCGTGATGGGAAAACGAAAAACACGCGCCGGGAAAGGAACGGCGAACGGCAAGCGCGAACGCTTCCTGAACCGCGACGCCGCCCGCTTTCCATACGCCGCCTGCCCCGGCAAATGTTACCGGGTTTTCGGGGGCGAAGCCGAGTTGCCGCGCCACCGCCGTGCCGAGCGACGCCAGCCACCCGCCCGCCCCGACGAGTAAGCCCCGCGCTTCCGCGTCGCCGCTATCGTGTAGGCGGACGAGAAGCGGGAGGAGAAAGCCGCGCCCCCCTTCGCTTGCCATTTCGCGGGCGGTTTGCGCCAGTGTCGCCGCGTCGTTTGTTCGCAGTTCGGCGCAGACCCGGCGCGTGAGCGCGGTTGCCGGGGCTTGCCCGTCTAATGCGCGAAGCGTTCGGCGCACCATTTCGGTAGAAAGCCACGCGCCGCTACCTTCGTCGCCCCACTCCCAGCCCCGCCCTCCGACACGTACCGTGTTCCCGGTCGCGGCGTTCTCGCCATACGCGACGCTTCCGGTTCCCGCCACGACGCAAACCCCGCTTCCTTCCGGCACGGCGGCATGAAACGCCGTTTCGTAATCCGGCACGACCTTGATTATTGCGCCGGGGAACCGCACCGCAAGAGACGTTTCCCACGCCGCTACGACGCCGGGGCGCGTGTACTTGGCAATCCCCGCGCACACCGACACCGCCGAAAAGGATGGGGCGAACGGGGGCGGTTCGCCGCTCGAAGTCGCCGCCACCGTGACGGTTTCACCGATAGGGACGCCGGTTTCCGCGTCGGCGAGCATCACGCGCACGCTCGTGCCTCCAGCGTCTATTCCCGCGACGAGTGTTTGCATACGAGAGTATTGTAACCGGTAGACACGCCTACGGCAACGTAGTCGCCGGTGGCAACGGCGCGACCGTGGGAGACGGGGAAGGCGACGGCGCGACGCCCGCCGACTCCGGCAGCACCCGGTCGGCGTCGGCGCGGTAGCCGAACGCACCGGGCTTGTTTTGCAGTAGCGCGAAGGGGAGCGCGATTCTGCCCGCCGCGTAGTTGATGGCGTCCACGGTGGCGATTTCCTGCGACCGGTATGTCGGGAGATAGGAAACGTTCACCGTGCGCGGCTCCACGCCGACCACGGTTAGCCCCGCGTTCTTCCATTCCACAATCAAAGGCGTATCGCGGTGCGCTAAAAGCGCGGTGTTGCCGCCGTTCTTTTCGCCGCCGACCAGCACGACGAATCGCACCACGCCCCCCGCTTCCCCAACGATCAGTCCGTCCTCCCGGAACGCTTCCGGCACGGGTGCGCCCGTCGCCAAAACCAGCGAGAGTTGCCGCGCCTGTTCTTCTATTGCCTCCGGCGTCACGTCGGGCTTGCCAAGTTTACCCCGCCAAGCGTCGGGCGGGAGCGTCACGCTGACCACGGTTGCGCCGGACAGTTCGAGGGCTTCCCGCGCCGCCAGCGCGGCGTCGGGGTAGTCGCCGGTCTGCACCACCAGCACGCGCTTGTTCTTCAGTACGTCGCGCACGGTTTGCGCCGCGACCTGCGCGAGTGCCTCCTCGGTGCGTTCGCGCTCCCGGCTCTCTTCGCGCAGTTCGGAAACGTGCGTTTCGAGCCGGTGCAACATTCCGGTTTGCTTGACGACTAACGGCGACCCGACAAACGCCGTGCCGATAACGATACCGATACCGAGCGACAGGAATATCGCCGACAGCGACGCGACATGATACCGCAGATCCGGGTTGTTCATGCTTTCATTGTACCGCCTACAACCTGCCTTCGATACGCTCCAGAAAATGTATCATCGCCGGAACAAACTCGTCGGCGTCGTTAAACTCAATCGCGTGCGCGGCGTCGTTGAGCGGCACATACAGGGCGTCGGGTAGGCTTGCCGCAAGTAGCCGTGCCACGTTGTCGGCGACAATGCCGTCCTTGCCGCCGCGAATCACCAGCGTCGGCGCACGGATTTTGTCCGCTACCGCGAACGCATCGTCGTTCATCATGAAGCCCACGGTTTGCAGGTAGCGCGGCAAGCCCATTTGCAAGTACATCCCGGCAAGGCGAACGCAGTACAGCACCGGTTCGTTGAACGTATCCACCACGATTCCGGTGACGTATTTCGCCGGAGAAACGTGCCGCGTTCCCGTGGTCGCGCCTTGCAAAACCATGCCACCGACGCGGTGCGGATGTCGTGCGGCGAACGCCATCCCGACCTGACAGCCGAGCGAGTTGCCGACGACGTGAACGCGGTCAATTTTTTCGGCGTCCAAGAACCGCGCCAGCCAATCGGCGAGTTCGTGGATATTCAACGCACGCAGATTCGGTGCGCCTTCCGATCGACCGTAGCCGGGCATATCGGGTGCGAGCGACGGGCAACACAGCCCGCGTTTGGCGATTTCCTTCAGCGTCGGCTCCCACACCAAGCCGGTACAACCCAGACCGTGGATGAACAGAATCGGAAGCGACAGTGGCGCGGGGGCTTCGGGGTCGGGTTCGGGCGGCGCGACAATCACGCGCACGCGCTTTTTGTCTATCAGTCGCCACTGGGTGCGGGCTACGGGGGTTTCGGACACGGTTTTCGTTATACCGGATTTTCCGCGATATATTTGCCGCGCACGTACTCGTTCATCATGATCGCCGCCGACACCGCGACATTGAACGATTTCGTGACGCCGAACATCGGGATATGTACCAGCCGGTGGCAACGCTTGACGAGCGACTCCGGCAAGCCGTCCTCCTCGTGACCGAAACAAAGCAACGTGGTTTTGTCGTAGTCGAAGCGCGTTTCCCAAACGCTCTCCGATACACCGGGGACTAAATCGCAACCGATAACTTCGTCGTACTCGGCTAAGACCGGCTCGATTTCCTCCACGAACTTCAGGTGCTTGATAATCGAATACGCATACGTGCCGACCGACGGAACCCGGTTGAAGCGGCGATGTCCGAACAGAATAATATCCTGCCCCAAAAAGCCCGCGTGGGTGCGAACCGCATTGCCGATATTGACATCGTGCTTCAAGTTGCAGAGCAGAATCGAAAACTTGTGCCGCTTTGTTTCCAAGTCTTTCAAGATGGCTTCATCGGTCAGCCATTTGTACTGGTCAATCACGTTGCGCGGCTTGTCGAAATCGGCGATAGTTTGCATAGGCGTATTGTATCGCGTCGCGAAAAAATACTTGATTTATTCTTGAAAACACGGTGGTATTTGTTTCATGAACACTATCATTTCTAATGAAACACAACTCGCTTTTTCTGTAGCGTCCAACAAGGGAGTTTACGCTGTTATGTTAGGGTCGGGCGTGTCGCGATCGGCGAAGATTCCCACCGGATGGGAGGTAACGCTTGACCTCGTCCGTAGAATAGCCGCAGTCGAAGGTGGGGATTGCGGAACAGAGCCAGAAAAATGGTATCAA
>JACMIU010000085.1 GCA_014380985.1 Armatimonadota bacterium
GTGCCTTGAACCGGCGTTCGGGTGCGGGGAGTAGTCTCGTCGTGCTTCCGCCCGTACCAGCCGTTGTCGCGCCCGCGCCTATTGTCGTGACGGAGCGACCGCTCACCTACGCGCAGATGCAGGCGAAAGCCGCCGCATGGAAGCGTCGCTATCCCGGTCTCGTTCACGAAACCGCGCTTGGCAAAACCGCCGAAGGTCGCCCGATTCCCATTTTCCGCCTGTCGGACGACGCAGCCCCGAACGCAAGCGAACCCGGTATCCTCATCGTTGCCGGTATCCATGCCCGCGAATCGCAACCCCCGCAGTGCCTTCTCTGGCTCGCGGACGAACTCCTGCGCGGCTACGGAACCAACCCGCGCTTCACCAAACTGCTACGCACCCGGCAAATCTATCTTGTCCCCGTGCTGAACGTGGACGGCAAGGTTTACGACGAAACCGCCGTGCCGGGGCGCGATTGGCGCAAGAATCGTCGCACGATTAGCGGAACCGATAACGTCGGCATTGACCTCAACCGCAACTTTCCCGTGCGCTTCGGTGGCTTCCGCGACCTCGATACAACGTGGCGCGACACCACCACTAATCCTGCGGGCAACATTTACGAGGGAACCGCCCCCCTTAGCGAGCCGGAAAGCCGTGCGCTGGCAAACTTCGTGTTCGACCACCGCGCCGAACTGCGCCTGTTCGTGGACTTCCATAGCCCGCTTCGCAAGGTGATTACGCCCGTGTACGTTTTCGGCGCGGACGCCGCCCGCTACAAAACCCTCACCGATGGCATCGTGTCCCGGCAAACCGACAAGCCCTACGCCGTCACGAAACTCGTTAGCGACGCCGACCCGAAGCCCGGTTCGCGCCCCAGCAATACCGGTTTGTCGTACACCTACGCCTATTACGTCGCCGGAGTGTACGCCCTGAATCTTGAAATCGGCGGTCGCGGCAAGGTCAGCGCGACCGAATCCGTGGACGGCGACGCCGATCTTCTGCCCAAGCACTACCCGCCTGCCGAAAGCATCCGCGCCGAATACGACGCCAACATCCGCGAGCCATTCCTGTTTCTGCTTGACGCGGCGGCGGGATTGCCTACGTCCGCGCCGGGCAATGTCCGTGTGACCGCCGCCGTCACGGATGTTCCGGCGACCTCTGGCGCGACCGTGCAATGGACGCCCACGCTTTCCGGCGACGCCGCATATGCCGTTCTGACCTGCGATTCGCCCGCCGTTGTCGTCCAAAGCGAGATTCGCCGCGCTCCCATCGCGTCCGGCTACACCATTAAAATAGCCGAGAATATCGCGCCGGGAACCGTTGTCGCGCTCCGGCTTAGTGTTTGGGACAACAACCGTCGCGTCACCCACTGCCTCGTGCCGCTCGTCGTCGCCCCGAAATAAATCGCCGACGAAATAGGAAACAAGGGCGGCGATGGTGAACGTACCCGCGTCGCCGCCCCCCGCGCCCCCGGCAATCGTGCCGCCCCCGCACCCGCGACAATAGAAAGACACGCCCCGATGCGTAAAATCACAACCGCTACTTCCGTCCTTGCCACGCTCTGCGTCGCCGCGCTGACCTGCCTCGCCGTTCCCGCCGCCCGCGCCCAACTCGTTTACGATAATGGCTCCTTCGTCGGGGCTGTCGTCGGTCGTAACATCAGCAACTTCGCCACCGCCGACGATTTTTTCGTGGATGGTAGCATCGAGTTCAACGCCATTCGCTTCTTCGCCATTGACGAAGAGACCGGCTTGCTCCCGAACTTCGGTGGCACTCTGTCGTGGTTTATATACAACAGCAGTGTCGGCGAGACGCCGGGCGCGATTCCCGGCGCGAGCATTCTCGCGTCCGGCACGGTCAGCGGTTCCGCTATCACCATCGCTGATACGGGGCAAGCCATCGCCGGTCTGGAGGTCGCGCAACTCGACTTCAATATCCCGACGCAAACGCTCGGTTCTGGCAACTACTGGCTCCGCCTCAAGGAAGGAACGCTCACGTCCACGAACGACTTCACAACCATAGCGTGGGCGGAAAAGGGCGGCGAGAGAACCGCCAACGGCGTCCGCCAAGACAATGATGAAGTCAACCCGACGACATGGACTACCAGCGGGAATAACGACACGAGCGATATGGCGTTCCAACTGCGCGGCAACGTCACCGTGGTTCCCGAAGCGGGAACTGTCGCCCTGCTCCTGCCCGCTCTCGGCGTCCTCGGCACCGTTATCGCTGTCTGCAAGCGTAAGTAAGTACCCCATCCGTGGCACGGGCAACGACGCCCGTGCTACCGCCAGCCTGTGCTACAATATCACTATGATTACCGATTCCCCGCTTCTTGTCGCCCGGTTTCCCGGCTTGGATTACGAACTTTCGGAGCCGTTCCCGAAGTTCTACCTGCCGGATGACCGGGCGTTTTTCGAGTTTTGCAACGCCAACAGTGACAGCACGCTTTTTTTCGAGCGCGAACCCGATGGAGAAGTACGCCTGACGCCCCCTTCTGGAAGCGAAACCGGCAGAGCGAATGCCACGATTTTAGGTTTGTTGTTCGTTTGGAACATGCAAAACGGCGAACCCGGCTACGTGTTTGATGCGCCCACCGGCTTCACTTTGCCCAGTGGCGCGATCCGTGCGCCCGACGTGTCTTATGTCGCTAAAGCACGGTACGACGCCTTGACCGAGGACGAGCAAGCCCACCACGCGCCCATCGCCCCCGACTTCGTAGTCGAGGTGATGTCGCCCTCCGACCGCCTTCCGAAGCAACAGGATAAGATGCGCGAGTACATGACGAACGGTGTCCGTCTTGGCTGGCTCATCCACCGCAAAACGCGCACGGTTCACACATTCCGGCAAGGCGCGGACATGGAAACGCTTGCCGATGTTGCCACGGTCGCCGACCCGGAACTACCCGGCTTTACGCTTTCCACGGCGCGGGTTTTTCCCGCCGAATCGTAGACCCCGCGCCGTAGTGCTGCCACAGGAAAGGCTACCGCAAAGGGCGGAAAAAGGCGCGTATCTCCTGCACGAACCATTCGGGTTCCTCCATCGCGGCGAAGTGTCCGCCGCTTGGCGCGGATTCCCACCGTGTGATGTTGCCGAAAAACCGCGCCGCCCATTCGCGGGGGGCGGGGGTAATGTCTTTCGGAAAAATGGTGAAGCCGGTTGGTGTGACAACGGGGTCTGGCAAGGGGGGCGGCAACGACTGCGCGACTTCGTAGTAGTACCGGAACGCCGAGTTGATCGTTTCGGTCGCCCAGTAGATGGTGATGTTGGTCAGCAGTTCGTCTTTGCTAAAGCGTTTTTCAACATCGCCATCGCAGTCGCTCCAAGCGCGAAACTTTTCCACGATCCACGCCGCCAAACCGACCGGCGAATCGTTCAACCCGTAAGCGAGTGTTTGCGGTTTGGTGGACTGAAGCATCGCATACGCGCCTTCGCGCATCCCCCAATCCTGCCCTGCCTTTAAGTATCCATGCTCCGGTTCTGACAACTGCGACATATCTCCGGTTTTCAAAAACATAGAATAATTTCGGTACGGAACGCCCGTCAAATGAATGCCGGTTAGACGGTCGGGATAGGTAGTCGCCATCTGTTGTACGATGTCGCTACCAATATCGCCCCCAGCGGCTGCGAACCGGTCGTAGCGCAGGGTCTCGGTGACGAGTTTAGTAAGCATATCGGCAACGCGCATAGTCACTCCGGGCGTGGTGGGTCGTTCGGAAAAGCCGTAGCCGGGGAGACTGGGAACAATCACGTCGAAGGCGTCGCTTGCGTCGCCGCCGTGTGCCGCCGGGTCGGTCAGTAGCGGAATGACTTTTGCAAACCGGACGAAGGAATCGGGGAAGCCGTGCAACAGAATCAGCGGCATCGGCGAATCACCTTTGCCGCGTTCGTGAACAAAGTGAATATCCAAGCCGTCTACTGCGGCGTGAAATTGCGAAAATCCGTTAAGCGTCGTTTCCTGCTTACGCCAATCGAAACCGTCATGCCAATACTGCGTTAGCGATTGCAGGTACTCCAGATTCGTGCCGGTATCCCATCCCGCGCCGGGCATCTCGCTTGTCCAGCGCGTGTTTGCCAGTCGTGTCTGCAAATCATCAAGAACTTGTTGCGCTACGTTGATTTTGTAAGGAGTTGCATTCATTTGAGAAAAATTTCGTGAATATCTTTTTAACTTATAAACCCGTACCCATGTTTACTACCCACGAAACTTGGTTCGCTGATATACTTATTTCATGATTGTAGTTACCGGGGGGGCGGGGTTTATCGGCTCCGCGATGGTTTGGAAACTGAACGAACACGGCGTTCGTGACGTGCTGATTGTGGACGAACTCGGCACGGACGACAAGTGGAAGAACCTCGTCGGTCTGCGCTACGCCGACTTTCTGCACAAGGACGCCTTTATCGCAAAGGTGCGCGGCAACACGCTCGCGGGCGTGACCGGGATTATCCACCTCGGCGCGTGTTCGGCGACCACCGAGCGCGACGCCGATTTTTTGATGGAGAACAACTTCCGGTATACCCGCGACGTTTGCGAATGGGCGGCGAATCGCGGGATTCGCACCATTTATGCGTCGTCCGCCGCCACTTATGGCGACGGGGAAGGGGGCTTCAGCGACGACGAAAAGCGCATTCCCGACCTGCGCCCGCTCAATATGTACGGCTATAGTAAGCAACTATTCGACGTTCACGCGCTTCGCACCGGGCTTGCCGCGCAATTGGTCGGCGTGAAGTTCTTCAACGTTTTCGGTGCGAACGAGTATCACAAGGGGAAGATGCGTAGCGTCCCGCTCACGGCGTTCGAGCAGATCCGCGATACCGGCGCGTTAAACCTGTTTAAGTCGTACCGCCCCGACTACGCCGACGGCGAGCAGAAGCGCGATTTTGTCTACGTCAAGGATTGCGTGAACATGATGTGGTGGCTCCTCAACAACAAGAGCGTGAACGGCGTTTTCAACCTCGGCACCGGAACCGCCCGCACGTGGAACGATCTCGGACGCGCCGTGTTCGCCGCGATGAGTCTTCCCGCCGACATTCGCTATATCGAGATGCCGGACGGTTTGCGGAACCAGTACCAGTATTTCACTGAAGCCCCGATGAGCAAACTACTCGCCACCGGTTGCCCCGCCCCCGCGTACACGCTGGAAACCGCCGTCGCCGACTACGTGCAGACCTACCTCGCGCCGGGGATGCGCTGTCTGTAGGCGATGGGGGACACGTTCTTCGAGCAACTGACCCGGCGCGGGGAACGCGGCGAACGCCTCGCGCCGCTCCCGCCTGACGCCGCGTACTACGCCGGGCTGGAGACGCGCCGCCCCGGTGACCCTTACGATTTCGACGGGATGCGCCGCAACGCCGACCCGAAGCAACCGCGCCTTTTGGTGCAAGTCACGATTCGCGGCACAGGGTACTACGCCGGTGCGGATCGCGTTTGGGTTCCGGTGGGGGAGGACACCGGCTTTTTCGCGGTGCTACCGTCGGCGCACCGGTACGTGCTTCCCGTCACCGCGCCCGTGCCGTGGACGTTTTTCTTTATTATCATCCGCCATCCGTACATTGTCACACGGCTTGCGGCAAGACTCGCGGAGACTGGCGCGGTCTGGGACTTCGGCGCGGATGCCGTGCGGGTTCGGGAAAGCGCGGCGCGTCTCGCCGTGATGAGCGAAACCGTGCGCGATCCGCTCGACCTTGAAGCGGCACTGTTCGCGTTTCTCTTAGATGTGGAACGCGCCGCCCGCGCTCGGCGTCACGGGGGCGCGGAAACCGTCGCCCGCCGTGACCGGCTTTTAGCGGAAACGCGCTCGTTCGTCGAGCATCACCTGACCGCCCCGATTGGTGTCCCCGATCTAGCCCGCGCCAAAGGCATGGAGCGTTCGCGCTACTCGCACTACTTCCGCACCGTGACCGGCGAAACCCCGGCGCGGTTCATGACGCAGGTTCGCCTCGAAGTCGCTGCTCGAAGCCTTGCGGAAACCGACGCGCCGCTGGAGCAAATCGCCACCGAAACCGGATTCGCGGATGCCAACCATTTGTGCAAGGTGTTCCGGCGTTTGTATCACATCAGTCCGGGGGCGTACCGGAAGCAGTTGCGGTAGGTGGCGACAACGCCCGCATCAGAATTGCGCCCAATCCCGCTCCCAGTACCAGCCCGCCCAAAACCTCCGGTATATTGTGGTGGCGCAAATACACGAGCGACGCCATCATCAGAACCGTCAGGGGAACCGCGACGATGAGCCAGTAGTTGCCGCGATACGCGACGATAACCGCCGACGCCGACGCCGCGAACGTGGTATGCCCCGACGGAAAGCCGGGATGCCCGCCCCAAACCTCGTACCGCTTGCCGAGTTCTGCCAGCACCACCGGCACGGCAACGGCGACGCACCCGGCGACCGCGAAGCGCACGGCGCGGCGCAACCGCAAAGCACGGTCGGATTCGGCGGACGAGAGCGCGACCGGTAATTCCGACAGGATGGAGAGCAGTAGTGCGGGGTTGATGCCGTCCGCGAGCATTTGCGCGATTCGCGCCACTGCGTTACTCACCGCTTGCGTCCATTTCCGCAACCACGAAGCCATGTTTTTGGTACAACGCTACCGCCCCAGTGCGTCCCGCCGACGTTACCAGAAACGTTTCGTTGTGTCCGAAGCGGCGCAGTTCGGTTAAACAGTGCCGGAGCATCGCTTGCCCGATGCCGCGCCCCTGCCACGTCGGAACCACGGCGACCCAGTGGACGCGCCCAAAGCCGCGTTGCGCCGGGTGACTTTCGCTACTTTTCGGCTCGCTCCACGCGGTCACGGTTCCGATGGCTTCGCCAGTCGCGTCGTCCACTGCGAACCAAACGCGCTCCGATAGAACGCCTTCATCCGCGCCCAATGACTCGTGAAACGTCGAGTCTTTAATCGCGTCGAACGGTTCGGCGTCGCGCCAGATTTGTGTCCAGACGGCTTTATCCCCGGCGCAGTAAGGGCGCAGGGAAACGCCGGTCGGTAACGCGGCGTCAGACAGGTCATCAAGGTCGGCGCGGGTCATAATCAGGGTTCGGTTATCGGTTGGCATCGTCCCGCTATGATACCCGCTAAAGGGATTTCGCAAGGCTATTCAGTTCTTTTAATTATGCTGTAAAATAGCGGTATGACAGTTCCCGCCTTAGTTGATGCCTTGAAAAACGTTCCTGTGTACGATTGAAAACCGTGTGTATTATGCTACGGTCGTCGAGGACGTCGAATGTAGTTGTTCTTAATGTGACGATGGGAGAGGATACCAGTCAAGTTCGGGTGGGTAAGATTGCTGAAGTGATGGGGACATTTCGCAATGCGGCGATAGCGGTTCTACGGCGCGAGTGTCAAGCAAAGAGTGCGTTGGCAAGGCGACCTCTTGCGGCGAACCGTAAGGAAGCACTACGGCTAATTGGTTGCCTCACATCAATAAAAACTGAATAGCCGCAACAGTACCGGGTTCGTGCAGGGAAAGCGTTGCATTAAAACGAATAATTCCGCCATGAAACCGCTGTTTGCCCTGTCTTTTTTGTTTGCCCTGCCGATTTATGCCGGTTGTCAACCGTCCACCGCTCCTGCGCCTCCGGCGGAAAACGCGCCCGCCGTCCCAAACGCCGCGCCGGTTTTCGCCGTGTCCGCGCCCGCGCCGGTGAAACTTCCCGCCGGGCAACACGGGCGGCTGATGGTGATACTCGCGCCAGACACTGGGCAAAACGACCTGCGCGACCGATTGACCGACGTTGAATCCGCACGAGACGGCGCGGCGTTCGGCACGGACGCGGACGCTTTCCCCGCCCCTGACGCCCGCGTTTCGCTGAACACGGCGGACAGAACGGTCGCGGCATTTCCGCTCGGTATCGCAAAAACACTCGCGCCGGGAACGTACCGGGTGCAAGCGGTTTGGGCGGTTAGCCTCGACCTGCGCGGCGCGGACGCCCCCGGCAACAGCTTTAGCGCGGCGCAAACCATGACCCTTCCGGCAACCGCGCCGATCTCGCTGACGTTAAGCGAAACCGTGCCACCGGAAACCCTGCCGCAGGAAACCGCCACTGTGAAGTGGGTAAGACTGCGTTCGGAAAAACTATCGGCGTTTTACGGTCGCCCGATTTTTTTGCGGGCGGGCGTCGTGTTGCCGCCCGATGGATCGGGCGGAACCGCGCCGCGACTGCTTTGCGTTCGCATCGGCGGGTTTCACACGCGGTACACGGCGGCGCGGCGAATCAAGCCCTACCCCGGCATGGTGCAGGTCATGCTCGACGGCGATGGACCCTCCGGCGACTCGTACAGCACCGATAGCGCGGTCGCCGGGGCATTCGGCGACGCCACGGTTAACGAACTGCTCCCCGTTATCGAGAAAGAGTTCCGGTGCGGCGGCGCGGCAAAGCGACGTTTCACTACCGGCGGCTCGACCGGAGGGTGGGTGTCGCTCGCTTTGCAAGTCTATTACCCTGATACGTTCGGCGGGTGCTGGTCAGGGTTTCCCGATCCGCTCGATTTTCATGCCTACCAGAAAATCAACCTGTACGCAGACAAAAACGCCTACGTCGGCGCGGATGGCAAAGAGGTGGTTTCCGCCCGCGACGCCCTGACAGGCATCACGAAATGGACGGTGCGCGAAGAGTGCGCCCTTGAGAACGTTTCCGGTTTCGGCGGCTCGTATGTGTCAAGCGGCGGGCAATGGGGGGCGTGGAACACGGTGTTCGGTAGCCGGGACAAAGCCGGTCGCGCCGTGCCGTTCTGGAATCCGGTGACGGGCGAAATCAACCGCGTCGTTGTCGAAAAAACCGCCCCGCGCTACGATCTTGCGCGGTACTGCGCGGCGAACTGGAAAACGCTCGCGCCGAAACTAAACGGCAAAATCCACCTTTGGGTGGGAGAGCGCGACGAGTATTTCCTGCAGGACGGCGTTCACCGTTTCAACGATTTTCTGAAGGGCGCGACGCCGCGCATAAAATATCGCGCCGAATACTCACCGGTCGCGGGGCATGGCTGGCAACCGCGCACAAGTGGGCAGGTACTTGCGGAGATGGTAGCGGCATCGAAACCGTGAAGTCTTAACCGTTCCTTAATAAAATGGCGATATAATGGGCGAACTTTTGCCCTTCTTGAAAGGTTTCTTTTTTCATGTTCTTCGTTGTGAAACGCTTCGCTCCGTTTGCCTGTGTCGCCGCTATTTCCTGCCTGACCGGGTTTGCCATTGGTAATAGCCGGGTTGCTACCGCGCAACAATCGGAAGCAGTGACTTCCGTCAACCCGCAGGAAAAAGTGCTGTACGCCAACCTGTATATGCAAACATCCGCCGAGTACCGCGCCGTTTGCCAGCAGATTTACTGGAACGCCACCGAAAAGGTACGCGCCCGGCTGTCCGAGGTTCCCGCGACCGAAACCAAACAACCGGCGGTGGTAATGGATTTGGACGAAACCGTGATTGACAACGGCGGTTACCAGTCGTATGTGGATCGTGAACGCACGACGTTTCAATCGAAAACGTGGTCGGATTGGGAGGCGAACTATGCGAGCGAAGTGAAACTAATCCCCGGTGCGAAAGCGTTTATCGAGTACGCGGAAGCGAACGGAATCGCCGTGGTTTACCTGTCGAACCGAAACGTGGCGACGCAAGCCGGAACGATCGCCGCGCTACAGGCAAACGGTTTAAGCACCGTGAATATCGAGAGTCGGCTACTGCTCCAAGAGCCGGGAACGTCATCGAACAAAACCGACCGGCGCAAAAAGGCGATGGAAAAGTACCGCGTGGTGATGATTTTCGGCGACAACCTGCGCGATTTTAGCGAGGATTTCGCCACGCCGAAATTGGATGCGAACGACACTGCCGCGCAATTCCAAGCCATCGAGAACCGCAAAACAAAGGTGGACGCGGCGCGAAGCCACTTTGGAGTGGACTGGTTTATCCTGCCGAATCCGGTGTACGGCGAATGGGAAAAACCGCTCGGCGCAAACCCGCGCTCCAAACTGCGCGAGACAAGCCTGAAATAAACGAACCGGCGCGGCGAACGAATCGCCGCGCCGGTTTTTGGAAACGATGCGTGTTAGGCGTGCGCGGACACGGCGGCGGCGATGTCTTGGCGGGTGCGCTGGGTGGTCAGCACCTCGGCGACCCGTCCGCCTTTGAACACGAACAGTGCCGGAATCGCCTGAATGCCGTAGCGGGCGGCGATTTCACCCTCGCTGTCAACGTCCAGTTTCACGATCTTCGCCGACTCGCCGAGCATTTCCGCAACGGCATCCACTTCCGGTCCGACGCGGCGGCACGGTCCGCACCACGCCGCCCAGAAGTCCACCAGAACCGGGACTTCGGACTGCAAAACGACGCTATCAAAATCCGCCGTGGTCACGGCGAGTGCTTTACTCATGGCTAAAAAGCCTCCTTTAGGGGTGTCGCGGCGCGGGATTTGTCCCTGCCGCGATTGATTTCATCTATAAAACAAACGAAATGTACCCTTTAGTTCCCGGTTTCTATCGTGTCCGGCTTGGTAGTCGGTTTTGAAAGCAGGGCGGCAATCGCCGCCGCGAGTTGCCGCAAGGCATGAGCAAGCACGGCGCGATAATACCATAACAGAAAAGCGACTAAGCCGAATACCGGAATCCAGAGGGGCGCGTACACCATCACGAACGCGCACACGGTCAACAGGCGATTGGTGAGTTCGCCGCGCCGATATTCGGCGCGGCGCACCGCATTATGGTACACCTGCGCCAGCGTTCGCGGCACGGCGCGAACCGTTTGTGCCGGTTGCACCACGGCAAGCGGCTCGAAAATTGTCACCGTGACCTGCGCGACCCGCGAACGCTGCTCTATATTGCGGCGGTTTTGCGCGAGTTCGCCCTCGTCTACCCCCGAACGAAACAAGCGTTCCTGCACATACAAAATGTCCGACCCGCGCAGGTTGCGCCCGGACGAGAGCAGGGCATCAAGGCGCGATTGATGCTTGCGAAGCGCGACGATTCGCGCCGCGAGTTGCGCGTATTCGACCGACGCATCGCCGGTAGTAATCCTGTCCGACGCCAAAACCCCGACGGCGCGAATCGCCGGAAGCAGTCGGGGTAGGGCATCGGCGGGCAGACTTAGGGAAAGGTAGCCGTGCTTGCGTCCCTTCGCGTCCACGATGGTCTGCCCGTCCGTGACCTGTGCGCCTGCGTCGGATGCGGCGGCGAAAAGCCGGGTACGCGCCTCGGCGAAATCCGGCACTTTTAAGGTCAGGGACGCCCCGCGCACCGGCATAGGCGCGTCCTGACGGGCGGCAACCGGCGACCCCGGCAGGAGAAAAAGAATCGCGGACAAGGCGGCAAATGGGATGGTGCGTGACATAAGGGTAAACCTTTCTCGTATAGACTACTTTTGTAGTACGGCTTGGCGAACGTTTCAGATAACCTGCCTTCGTCGCCCGTTCGTATTGTACTATAAGACTACGCGAATAGTCAAGGGTTTCGGTTTGTTTTTTATCCGCCGAAACCGAACGGTGTCCAGTAATACAGGTACGCACTCCACAAACAAAAAAACACTGACACCGCCCAAAGCATCGCCTCCCAAACGGTGATTTTTCCGCCGCGCCGGTCGAGTAGCAACAGCCATATCCACGGAAGCATTGGCAGGGCGTAGCGATACGAAAAACGCAAACCGCCCGCGTTGCCGTGCGGCAAAACGGCAACGAGAAGGAGGGCGATAGCCAGCCAGCAAACACGGCGAAGCGCGGCGTCGCGCTGACCGGGGCGCACGAGATACAGCAAGAAGGGGCATACGGAAAGAATCGAGCCGCCCATCTGGTTCGGTACGATGTAGGGGAACTCGGTTCGCGCCTCCCACGCCGGTACAAAGAGCATTTCGCGCACATTCATCAAGATCGCCTGCCATGAATATAAGCCGGGTTTGTACCAGTATTCGTCTAACACGCCGGGAATGCGCGTGTAGCCGAAGTCGAGCGGACTTCCGAACCGGGCGGCGTTGTACCAGAGTGTGGAGACACCGAGCAGGAACGGGAACACGCAAAATAGTGCGGCGACAAGCCATCCCTGCCGCAATCGTGTGGCGAACGGAACCGAGGGATCGCCGGTATCGCCCCGGAGCGTATCATAGCGCAGGAGCAGGTACAAGAAAAGCGGCGCGGTGAGCAGTACCTCGGTGCGGTTGCCGAATGCCACCGCGAAAAAGAAACCGGCGAGCAGGGGGCGACGCGAATACAGCGTGAAAACGAGTGCGCCTAGCTGTCCCAGCACCGAGTAGCCCAGCGCGATTTGCCACGCCGAACCCATCAGCAGGTTCGGAAGCAACCACGTTCCGAAAAGAAGCCATAGCACGAAGAAGCCGCGCCGAACGGGGGAATCGTTGTACCGCTTCGCCAGCACCACGGCGAAAAGGGCGATTCCCGCGCCGAGGAATGCCACGGTTTCTCGCGCCGGAAACTCGGTAGACCCGCGAGAACTTTGCCACCACGCCGCCGGAACCTGACAAATGACCGAGCCGAACGGAAACACCGAGTAGAACCAGCCATTTAGCGGAACCAGTTCGTTGAGCCACGAAACGCCCTCGTGGATGCCGAGTTCGCCGCCGAGCAGGGCGCGGGCGATTCGGAACGTGTAATCGTAGTACGCTTGTGAGTGCGGATTGCCCAGCGCGAACGCGAACGCGACAACGAGCAGAAACGCCGCGAAGCCAATCACCGGCAGAATCGGGAAGCGCGGTTTGCCGGGGGAAGAGGGGGGAGGCGCGGTCACACGCCTACTTTCGCGCCGGGGGGCGCGTTTTCCTGCCGCGCCACTGTCTACGTTAGGTGTGCCAAGCACCATAGCATTCGCGCCGTGGCAACGTTCGGCATTAGTGCCTTGCGTTGTCCCGGCTTCGTGTCGGGGTTGCGCCACGATTCGGCGTAGCCCCCATCCGGCAGTTTGAGCCGCGTAAGCGCGAACGCGCCGTTCGCTTCCGCCCGCGATCTCAACCACGGCAATTTCGTCTCGCGCCACAGAAGCACAAATGCTTCCACCAGTAGGTGCGAAAAAAGCGCGTCATCGCGGAACGCACCATCCGGCAAAACAAACGCTTTTTCCGCCGCCTCCGCGAGGCGCACGGCTTCGTCGCGGTCGCCACGGTTCTTCGTGACTTGCCACAGGTCAAGGTGTGCGCGAATCATTAGCGCGGTGTTGTACGTCCATTTGGTTCTCTCGACCGCGCCCGTCGCCGCGTTCACATTGTCGAAATACAAACCGTCCGCCGGGTCTTGTAACCGCTTCCGCGTCCAGTTGACAATTCGTTTCGCCCATGCGGTTCTCCCCTCGGTGTCGCCGAACGGGGCGCAAGCAAGCGCGGCGACCGCGCCGGGAGCGTTCGCGCAGGTGTTTTTCGACGACCGGTCTTCGCGCCAGCAAACACCGCCGCCCTGCCGGTCGTCCCAACCGGACAGCACGTAGGCAAGCGTTTCCTCGGCGCGAATCCGGTAGCGGATGTCCCGCGTCAGCGCATAAGCCTCGGCGAACGTCAGCACCATCCAAGCGTTATCGTCGTAGTATTTGTCGCTTCCGCCGTTTGCCGGGTACGCATCGTAGCCGGGAGGGCGCGAATCGCGTCCCCAGTAGTCTTCCATTCCGGCGAAAAAAGCCGATAGGTAGGGGCGATAAACGCGGGTGTTATCCCGCGCCGCGCCAACAAGCATCGAGAACGCGACGCCGTTGCCCCACATGAACTCCCATGGGAGTGCGCCGGGTTTCGCCGTGTTGGGGCGGAAACGTTTCGCGCCCGCGTCCCAAAACGTTTGTAGGCAGAACTGCGTCGCTTCTTCCGCTTCTTTTTTCCAGTCCATCAATCGGTTCCCCTTTGAAAGAAACAGTATACTCGAAAAGAAATGAAACTCCTTTCTTAAAAACATTTTTAGAAAACCTGTATTTCCTTGACAGACAGAAAAAGGGGGCATAGAATATCTAGGAAACGGCTTTCCTAGATCAAGGAAAGCAGTTTCTCAAAGATTGAAGCAACGATGCCATCCATCAAAGATGTAGCCGCCGCCGCGCAAGTTTCGTTGGGGACTGTTTCCAAGGTACTCAACGAGCGATCCGATGCCAATATCTCGCCCGCGACCCGTGAGCGAATCCGCATTGCCGCGCTTCGTATGGGCTATCACCCTTCCGCACTGGCGCGTGGGCTTGCCGGAAAACGCATGAATACCATCGGCGTCGTGATGGCGTATAGTCAAGATTCCGTGACCTCCGACCCGTATTTGGGGCCGTGCCTTGACGGTATTCTCGCGCAGTGCAAAAGTCGTCAACAAAAAGTCATGCTGTTTCTGGAAGGCGAATGGTCGGACGCGGTGGGTAGCGTTCCAAGTTACGGCGAAGGGCATTGTGACGGTTTGCTGATTGTGATACCGCGCCTCAACAGTCCGTTCCTTGCCCGATTGCGCGAACGGCATCCGCGCTTGCCGTTTGTCCTTATCGGCGACAGCCGCGAAGACGACCCGATGCCCTGTGTGGACATCAATAATGTCGAAGCGGCACGCCTTGCCACCGCACATTTGGTCGCCCGTGGACACCGACGCATCGCGGCATTCAGCGGCAACCACGATTTCTGCTCGAACTACCAGCGTATGAACGGCTACCGGCAAGCATTGCACGAAGCCGGAATCGTCTACGACCCGCGCTACGTGTTTTCCGGCGAATACCACGGCGAGTGGGGGGAGCGCAACGCCTACCGCCTGCTGGACGAGTTAGCGCCGGAGAATCGCCCGACTGCCGTGTTCTGCTTCTGCGACGCGGTTGCCGTTGGTGCATTGACCGGCTTCGCGGCGCGGGGAGTTGGAGTACCGGAGCAGGTTTCGGTGATCGGAATTGACGATATTCCCCGCGCCGCCGACTTGAAACTGACCACGATACGCCAGAGTATTCGTAATATCGGGGCTACGTCGGTGCAGACCCTGCTCGATCTGCTCGCCGACAATCTGACCGCCGTGCCGCGTGTGCTGATTGAACCGCAACTTGTCGAGCGCGAATCCGTTAGCGCGGGCCCGTACTTCGCCTCGCCGGAATCCTA
>JACMIU010000086.1 GCA_014380985.1 Armatimonadota bacterium
CGCGGCGGGCGTGATTTTAGCCGAAGCGAGTTTGTCGTTTCTTGGCATCGGTGTTCAGCGTCCGTTCCCGTCGTGGGGGCGCATGATCAACGACGCGCTGGAGTATTACCGCTCGAAACCGGTGATGTTGGTTTATCCGTCTGTGCTACTCTCGGTCACGGTACTGGCACTGAACTTCCTCGGCGACGGGTTACGCGACGCCTTAGACCCGCGTTCGCGCAAGCGGTAAGCAACGCGTTACTGCATCCAATTTTCCAAAGTCAAGCCGGGAACGCTTTCAAAGTCACGGGTGTTGTCCGTCACCAGAACAAGGTTGGCGGATAGAGCGTGTGCGGCGATTCTTCCGTCCATGCCCTTGAGTTTTGCGGCTTTGAACGTTTTGTAGAGGGCTTCGGCTTCGTCGGTGTAAGATAGCAAGGAGAAGGAGGGAAGGTCTTCTATCGTGCGAAGAAAATCATCAAACAATTGCGTCGTTGACGACTTTGATTTTTGACCGCGTAGTTTCGCTATCTCGGCGAGGAAACCGGCTACGATTATTTCCTCAACAATGCCGCTAATATAAACGTCGCCCGTTGCTTCTTCGTAACGCCGGTAAACTTCGGTGTTGCCGTACCGGAGAGCATGAACGATATTGGTATCCAGCAAAAAATGTTGCGATTTGTCGCTCATCTCTTATTCCGCGTCGAAGTCATCGGTGATTGCTTGTCGCCTATCGGCAACACGAGCCGCTTGTATATTCGTATGAATGCGGTCGCCGATTTCGCTCGGTTGGCGACCTTTGAATCGTGCCAAAACGTCGGCTTTCGGGCGTTGCGTTCGCGGCGCGGTCGGTGATGTTTGCTCTGACGGGCGCGAAGGTTCACCTTCTGACACGCTTTGCCGATGGGTTACGCGGATGCCGTGGGTCGCAAGAATAGCCCTATACAAATCGTTTGTGATCTCCGTGCGTGACGGGCGAGCGGACTCATGCCGCTGAACACGTTTTTTTGTGCGCGTGACGGACAAGGTCTTCGGTTCGGGTTGCGGTATCATGCCTTTATAATACCTTGTCAAACACAAAGAGACACGGGAACGATTTAACTTCCGCACGTTCCGGTTCGATAGGGAACGCAGGAGTAACAAAGCACCATGCTACAAACGAAAACCCGCCCCTTCACCGCCGCCGAACGCGAACGCCTCGAAGCCGAACTTGTCGAAGCCGTCGCCGACCCCAAACCGAACTACGAAGAAGCGTTCGGCGTCGGGGGAATGTGCGCTTTCTTCGGACTGCTGTTGTCGCTACCGATTATTGGCGCGGCGGTGGTTTTGGGGCTGACCGGCTACTGGCTGTTCGTTATCGCGGGAGTCAGTGCGTTGATCGGCTTTGCTTGGGGATTCCGCGACGGGTTCGTTGAAAGCGCATGGCAGGTGCAAGCACGCAAAGAACACGCGGCGACGCTTGCAACGCGGTTGGGGCGCGGCGAAATCGAGGAAACCACCGTCACAGCGTCGGCTGTGGCTCACGTGACAGACGGTGACGAAGTTGACGGTTACTTCTTCGACATCGGCGACAATCGCATTCTATTCTTGTGGAGCATGGACGCATGGGACGATACGAGCGATGAAGCGCAACTTTCGACCGCGTTTACGTTCACGCGCTTCAACGATGATTCAAGCACTCTGTATTCGCTTGTCAAAACAGGCGAGTCACTCGCTCCGGTGCGCGAACTTGCCTTCGCGTCCGCCGACTGGAGCGACACGTTTTACAGTGGGGCGGTGTTTGAAAACGTGTCGCTGGCGACTTTGGAAACCGACTTGCCGTACCTAACAGTCGCGCCGGACGAACCGAACGCATAGCCCTTACCGGTCGAAAAAAGGCTTCGGCGTCGCTTCGGGCCCGTCGGTTTGAATCAGGATGTGCGCCGGGGTGAACAGGTACGCGCCATCGGCGATTTTTTCCACGTAGCCGTCTAAGGCATACGTCACACCGTTCAAAAAGTCAATCAATCGCTCGGCGACTTCGGGCGGCGTGTGTTCAAGGTTGACGATTTGCGGTTCGCCGGATTTCAAACGGTCGGCGCATTTTTGAATATCGGCGAACGACGTTACCGGCATCACGGTAATCGAGTCTTCGCGGGCGGCGGCGATACGGATGGTTTCCCCGCGCCGCGCCGAAGTTCCTTGCGCGTAGGACGCGCTGCCGCCGCTCATGCGGGCGTCGTAGCCCCCGCCCGATGTCGCCCGAATCGGAGATCGCGGCGTGGTCGCGGTTGAGACCGACGTGTCCGTTTCGTCTTCGGTTTCCATCGCGTAGTCGTCATCCGCGCCGCGTCCGCGCAGATTGTTCCACCACTTGCTGAACGACGTGCCAATGCCGCCGTGTTCTTGTTCCGGTTCGTCTCGTGCTTCATACATAGCCATGTCTTTTTGTCCTTTTTAGTTTCTTGCGCCAAACAATGCCGTGCCGATTCGTACCAGCGTCGCACCCTCAGCAATCGCCGCCTCATAGTCGCCGGACATTCCCATTGAAAGAATGCGCCGGTTTTCCGGTGGTAGTTCGTCCCACAATTTTTTCAAACTAGCGAAATACGGTCGCGCCTCGTCCGCGCTCTGCGTCGCGGGAGCCATTCCCATATAGCCGCAAAGCGCGATTCCCGGCGTTTCCCGTGCTATTTCAGCGAAATCGATTGCCGTTTCCGGCGCGATTCCCGCCCGCCCTTCGCTACCCGCGAGGTTGATTTCAACAAGTATCTGTACCGTTTGAAAACCACCGTTGGTGATAGTTGCGACATTGTATAACTTCTGCGCCTCTTTCGCAATACCCCGCAAGCATTCGATACTGTCAACGGTTTGAAAAACGTCGGCGAAATGCACTGCGTATTTAATTTTGTTGGTTTGTAAACGCCCGACAAGATGGCACGTCAGCGACTGGTGAGAGGGGAGTGCGGCGCGAACGGCGGGAATCTTCTCCCGCGCCTCCTGCACATAGTTTTCGCCGAGGTCGGACACGCCCGCCGCGATTGCCGCCAAACAATCCGAAACCGGGCGCGTTTTTGTCACGGCACAGAGCGTCACGGCGTTCTGTTCACGACCGGCGCGGTGCAAGGCTCCGGCGATTCGCTCGCGCACCCGTGCGATATTGTCCGCAATCTCGCGGTTGCGTTCGGTTAAGTTATCGGTTGACATGAAAAAAGGCTTCCTGTTCGTAGTATAGCGGAAAAAAAGGACATGAATCGAAAACAGTTTTGCGGTTTGGCGACTTTTTTGCTCACGGGCGGAATAAACGCCGGTTGCAGCGCGGGGCTTGGCGGCGATGACGAAACGCCCGCGATTTCAAATGCCGGGGCGGCGGGCGTGACCGACTTATCCCGCATGACGCTGCAACTCGCGCACCCGCAATCGGCGTTTATCAACGTAAACACGGGCTTTCTTCTCCAATGGGCAAGCCCTGCCGACGCTCCGCGCACCGTTCGCGCCCGGTTGTACCGGTTCCGCGAGAGGCGCGGCGGCGAAGAACGCACCGACGAGGAGCAAGAAATCCGCATAGTCGCCAACAGCGACGTATCGTGGACGGTGTTCGCCCGCGCTTTGCTCGCACAGGGCGGTGTGTATTTCGTTGATCTGTACACCGACACCGACCGGGTGCGCCGCGCTTACATCGTGGGTGGCGGACGCGCCGAACCTTTGAGCCAAGAACGCGGGCGCGGTGTTGAAATACAAACCGGTGGCTCCGGCAGTCTGCGTAATCTGACGCTTGACTGGAGCGGAGGCGACCGGAACCCGGTCGGTATTGCAAGGAGCAACCGCTTTGTGCTATCGTTTCCTACCGAGACGGACGCGCCGCCTAATTTTTGGGTGCGCTTGCGACGCTACAAAGAACGGCGCGGAACCGACGAACCAAGCGCGGACGAGCAGGATATTGAAATCCGGCACGACGCCGGAACCGGCGTTTGGGTAGTGGAGCGGCGCAACAATTTTTTGCTCGACCGGGGCGCGGTGTATATTTTGGAAGTCGGCGGCGCGGACGAACCGCGCCAGCGCAACTACGTATTTCTTACCGAGGGATGATTTAGGAAAAAGGAACCAACATGAACAGAAAACAGTTTTGTGGAATCGCATTGGGACTTGTAGCAACCGCCGTCGCCGGATGCGGTGGCGGGGGCGACGACAACAATCGCAACGACACCGAGAGTATCAACAATCCCGGAGCCGGGTCGGTGACGGACTTGTCGCGCATGACCGTGTTTCCGGGGCAAAAAGACGGCGCGTTTATCGGGCAAAACACTGGCTTTGTCTTATCGTGGGCAACCGCCACCGACGCGCCGCGCACCACCCGCGTCGCTTTGTACCGCTTCCTCGAAGCGCGGGGCGGTGAAACCCGCTCCGATTTCCGTGAGGATATTCGCATCGCAGGCAACACGGTTTCGTCGTGGTCGGTGCGAAAACAGAGCGACCTGTTCGCCGGGGGCGTATTTTATCTTGACGTTTCCACCGACTTAGACCGCAAACGCTACGCCTTTATCGTCGGCGGTGGGCGCAGTATCGCCCCGTCCGACGAACCGACACGCGCCGCCGATGTCAATACCCCCGGCACAACAATCGGTTTGGGCAATCTAACCGTGCGCTATAGCGGCGATGCGACGGGCGCGGTCAACATCCCGGTCGCCACGCCGTTTGTGCTGGACTTTGGCGCGGAAACCAACGCTCCCGCCCGCTTCACCGTGCGACTGCGCCGCTACAAAGAGCGACGCGGCACGGAAGAGCCGAGCGCGAACGAGCAAAACGTGGACGTGTCGCATGACGCCGGAACCGGGCAATGGACGGTGCGCCGCTCCGACAACTTTCTGCTGGAGCGCGGCGCGACGTATATTCTCGAAGTCGTGACGGACGGTGAGACACAGCGGAATTACGTATTTTTGACCGAAGGGTAGGAAAGCGAGCGGCTACCGGTCGGCGAACAGGAGGGCGGTGACGGTAATGTCGTTGCCCTCCCATTCGTAGGTTTCGCCCCCCGCGCCATCGCTGACGAGAAGCAAGGTACGGTCTGCGACAAACGGGGCGAGAAGCGCGGCGATAGTTTCCGCGCTTTCTCCGGTCGCCTCCGCGAGTTCGGCGGCAGTCGCCCGCATCTGTCTTCCCCCGAAGCGCAGGGCGAAAAAGTGCCGAAAGGCGCGGAGTGTCGCTGGGTGTGCCATCAGAGAGCGCATCCGCTCACCGCGCCGCGCAATATCCTCGTCGCTCGGTACGCCGTCGTGAAAAGTGATACTGGCGCGTGTCCCAGTGCTACCGACCTTGCCACTTTGTGAGATGAAATAGCCGGTGGCAAGTCGGAACACGTCTCCCTCATCGGCACGATGTTTTTGTAGATTCTCGGCAATTTGGTTGGCGATGTTTCTCGACCAATCGTCTGATGGGGTGGGTGGCAAGGCGACGCCCGTGCTTTCTAACGCGTGTAAGCGTGTTTCCATTGCCCGCATCTCGGCGCGAAGCTCACCGACCTCGTGATTCGTTGTCATTGTTTTTCCTTCTGAACGATGGTGGTCGTGTCGCCACGACGTGAAACCGCGTACTGAGTGATTGTGCCGGAGGCGCGACGACATTAGGTGACGGTACAGCGTCCGTCGTAGCGCGAAGTTTTTAAGCGATCTACCGGTCGGCGAACAGGAGGGCGGTGACGGTAATGTCGTTGCCCTCCCATTCGTAGGTTTCGCCCCCTGTCCCGTCGCTGACGAGAAGCAAGGTACGGTCTGCGACAAACGGGGCGAGAAGCGCGGCGATAGTTTCCGTGCTTTCCCCGGTCGCCTCCGTAAACTCGGTAGCGGTACAACGCATTTCCTTGCCCGCGAATCGCAGAGCGAAA
>JACMIU010000087.1 GCA_014380985.1 Armatimonadota bacterium
CGATTTCCGCGAGCAAATCGGACACAAACGCCTCCACGCTCTTCGCGCCGAGGTCGCCGCGTTCGCGTTGCCGCACCGCAACCGTCCCGTTTTCGATGTCGCGGTCGCCGATGACCAGCATATACGGCACTTTCGCTATCTGCGCCTCGGCGATTTTCTTGCCGGTTTTTTCCGACCGTGTATCCACCGTCGCCCGTACCCCGGCTTCCACCAATCGTTGCTTAAAAGCATTGCACCATTCGATATGCCGGTCGGCAATCGGCAGCATACGCACCTGCTCCGGCGCAAGCCATGTCGGAAACGCGCCCGCGTAATGCTCGATGAGAAAGGCAATCATCCGCTCCATCGTAGACAGGTAGCCCCGGTGAATCATCACCGGGCGATGCCCCTTGCTGTCCTCGCCGATATATTCGAGCGCGAACTGGTTTGGCAGATGCCGGTCTACCTGCACGGTGGAAACCGTTTCCTCGCGCCCTAATACGTTTCGCAGTTGAATATCCACTTTCGGACCATAAAACGCCGCTTCGCCAAAACCTTCGTAGTACGGCAAGCCCAGTTCGTTGAAGACCTCGCGCAATTCGTTTTCCGCTTTTTCCCACATCGCCGGATTGTTGACGTATTTTTCCGTGTTCTCAGGGTCGTGGAGCGACAGTCGGTAGCGATACTCGGAAACGCCGAGTCGTCGGTAGGCATCCTCAATTAGTAGCACCGACTTCTTGATTTCGTCCTTAACCTGATCTTCACGGCAGAAAATATGCGCGTCCGAGAGCGTCATGGCGCGAACGCGGGACAGCCCGCTGATTTCGCCCGCTTTCTCCCACCGAAACATTTGCCCTAGTTCCGCGTAGCGCACCGGAAGTTCACGGTATGAGCGCATTTCGTTTTTGAAAATCTGAATATGATGCGGGCAGTTCATCGGGCGAAGCACGAACTCTTCGTTATCAATTTTCATCGGCGGGAACATTCCGTCTTTGTAGTGCTCCCAGTGTCCCGATATTTCGTACAGTTCTTTGTGCGCTAAAATCGGCGTGTAGACGTGTTCATAGCCGTGAATGCGTTCCATGTCCTGAATGAACCGCTCCAGCGTCATGCGAATCGCCGAGCCGTTCGGCAACCACAGCGGCAATCCGGGCCCGATTAGTCCCGACGTAGCGAAAATGCCAAGTTGCTTACCTAAGACTTTATGGTCGCGCTTTTTCGCTTCCTCCAAACGTTCGAGATATTCGGCTAAGTGCGCTTTTTTCTGGAACGCCGCGCCGTAGATGCGCGTGAGTTGCGGGTTCTTTTCCGAGCCGCGCCAGTACGCCCCGGCGATACTCATCAGTTTGAACACGCCGACGCGCCCGGTGCTTTCGATGTGCGGGCCCTTGCACAGGTCGGTAAAGTCGCCCTGCGTGAACAGCGATATTTCCGCGTCCTCCGGCAGGTCGTCAATCAGGGCGACCTTGAACGGTTGGTTTTCGGACACGAACTTGGCGCGGGCGTCTTCGCGGCTCATCACCGAGCGCGTGAGCGGCAGACTTTGCTTGACGATTTGCGCCATCCGTTCTTCGATGCGCGGCAGATCATCCGCCGTTATCGGCTTGGCGAACTTGAAATCGTAGTAAAAGCCGTTTTCAATCACGGGTCCGATTCCCATTTGCGTATCGGGAAACAGTTCGGACACTGCTTGCGCCATCACGTGCGCCGTGGTGTGCCGCATACGGGAAACAAAATCGGGGGGGGCGTCGGACAATTCGGGGTCGGGCGCGATCAACACTTCGCCGTCTAACACTTCGGACATAATCAAAAAACTTTCACGCGAACGGTCTAAAGGCAGTCTAAACACAAGCAAACCGGAAAACGTTTCCGTTTTCCGGTTTTGCCGGTGTTCTATGGTACTACATTCGCTCAAAGGTAGCAACCGTCACGCCATTACGAAAGGTTAGCGGTTGGCGAACGCGCCGTCCGCGCCTTCCATTCCGTTGTACGCTTCTTCGCCGTGTTGCGTTTGGTCGAGTCCGATTTCTTCCTCTTTCTCGGTCGCTCGCAGAATGCCCATCGCTTTCAGTAAACCGGCGATTAGCACCGTGCCGACCACGGCGACCACCACCGCGATTAGTACGCTAATTAGTTGGATGCCGATAAGTTTCGTGCCGCCGCCGACGAGCAGACCGTCGCCGGTGGTGTTCGCCGCGTTGATGCTGACCTTTGCGAAAAGCCCGGTGGCAATCGCGCCCCAGATGCCGCCAATCGCGTGAACACCGAACACATCAAGCGTGTCATCGTAGCCAAACTTCGACTTGAGTTTGATAGCGAAGTAGGAGATGAACGACACGCCCGCGCCGATAATCAGCGCGGCGGTCACGTCCACGAAGCCCGAAGCCGGGGTAATCGCTACCAGTCCCGCCACGGCTCCGGTCGCAAAACCAAGCGCGGTCGGCTTTCCGATGGCGAACCATTCAATGATAATCCACACGATGCCCGCCGTTGCCGCGGCGACGTGCGTCACTAAGAACGCCGAACCCGCCAAGCCGCCGGACGCGCCTGCAGAACCCGCATTGAAGCCAAACCATCCGAACCAGAGCAGTGCCGTACCGATAAGCGTCATCGGCAGGTTATGCGGTCGGGTGTCGTCTTTCGGAGTCAGAGTGCGCTTGCCGAGCATGATTGCCAGCACGAGCGCGGAAACGCCCGACGTGATATGCACCACCAAGCCACCGGCAAAGTCGAGTGCGCCGAGACCGAACAAATAGCCTCCCTGTCCCCAAACCATGTGTGCCATCGGAACATAAACCAGAAAGTGCCATATCGAGATAAACGCGATGTACGCGCCGAACTTCATCCGGTCGGCAATCGCGCCCGAAATCAGAGCGGGCGTGATAATGGCGAACATGAGTTGATACATCATGAACACTTGGTGCGGAAAAGTGTACTTCGTCCCGTTGAGTTCAAAGACATTCTGATTGACTTTCTCACCCAGCATCAGATAATCCGTGCCACCGTAAAACGGGGTGGAACCGGGTGCGAACGCGAACGAGTACCCGGCGACTACCCACAAAATCGTAATCACCGAAAGGGCAACGAACGACTGCATCAGGGTATTCAGCACGTTTTTCGTGCGGATCATGCCGCCGTAGAACAGGGCAAGTCCGGGCGTCATCAGCATGACGAGCGCGGCGGAGACCATCATCCACGCGGTATCGCCGGTGTCCGGCTTCGCGGCTTCGACCGCCGCCTCGACGACGGGCGCGGTAGCGGGGTCTTGCGCCCACGCCAGCAAGGGCAAGCCCACGGTAGCAACCGTCAGCGCGGCGCGAAGTGCCGTGCCGTGCCAGTTGCTCGATTTGCAATCGTTTTTCATTCGCATTTTGTCCTTAAGTTAAGTTCGTTGAAGAAGCACGCCCGTTAGCACGGGACATGAAGTTTACACCGCGTCCGCGTCACGTTCGCCGGTGCGGATTCGCACCACGCCGCTCACGGGAATCAGGAAGATTTTGCCGTCGCCGATCTCGCCGGTGCGGGCGGCGGTCACAATCGCGTTCACGAGCGAATCCACTTCCGTCTCGGCAACCACAATTTCGAGTTTGACTTTCTGAAGCAGGTTTACGGTGTATTCCGCGCCCCGGTAGTGCTGCGTCAAACCTTTTTGCTTGCCCGAACCGCGCACTTCGGTCACGGTCATGCCGGACACTCCCAAATCGTCCAGCGCGGCTTTGACTTCATCCAGTCGTTGCGGACGGATAATTGCTTCGATTTTAACCATGCTAACGTATCCTTTCGTGGTTGATGGCAACGGGAAGGGAATCCCTTCCCGCTACCGATGATTCGCTCCTTAGAACGAGTAGACTTGACCGAGCGTGATGGTAAACTGGTTTTTGCCGAAATCGCCCGTGTCTTCTTTTGCGAACACTTCCGCGTTCGAGAAGTCGTAGCGTGCTTCCAGAATCGTCCGTGCGCCGGGGAACAAACCGGTACGCGGTTCGTAGGAAAGTGTCGCGGAGCCGATGGAGGATTTATCGGTGCTTCCGGCGGTTTTCGGTCCGAGCAGGAACGTGTTTTTCGTATCCGCCATGTACTCGACACGCAGACCAACCGGTCCAAAGATGCCGTAGAGCGCACCACCCGCGAAGTTGTAGGTTTCATCCGCCACGTCTTTACCGGTGCGGTACAAGCCCTCGAAAACGAACTTGGTGGTCGCGTTCGCTTGATTCGTGTAGATCAAGTCCAGCACAGTTTGTTGGCGCGGTATTGAGGTTGCCGGTGCGACGGCAGGCCCGAAACCAATATCGGCAAGGTTTTCACGGGAACCCAGCGCGTTGAAAACCAGCGACGAAGACGGAGAAATCGCATAAGCGAGTTGGAAGCCGGGTGCGATGTCGCGGTTGTTGTCGTCGGTACGTCCGTTGTAGCGGTTGTAGATGTAGCCGTTCAGCGTGAGTTTGTTGCTGATCGGGTACGATGCCCGCACACCGGCGTTGTAGAACGGAGCCGGAATCCCGAACAAGTAGTTGTGCGAGAAAAAGTTGTTGGTTCCGATTTCAACGGTTTCATAGCCGACGTGCGTTTCAAACTGACCGGCGTCGAACTTGAGGTCTTTCGTGCCAATAGGGATCAGATACGTGCCGTAGGCTTCCAGAATGTTCGCCGAATCTACATCGGGGGTGATGAAGTTGAACCGCTTGACTTCGCCTTCAATCAGTTTCACAACGAAACCGGCGCGGCTTGCGGGGGTGGCGGCTTTGGCGACTTGAATCTCGGCAAGGTTTAGCGCGAACTGACCCTCACGGCGGTTGAAGAAGTAGTTATAGTTTTGCCGGGTGTGGGGACTGTTCAGGTTGAACGTATAGTTTGCTTCAATCACGCCGGAGATCACGACGCCGGGCGCGGACGCGGCGGCGACGGCGACCGGTTCTTGGGTTTCGGCGGTCGGTTTTTCGGTTTCCTGTGCAAGAGAAACGCCACAGGACAGGGAAAGCAGTGCCAGCACGATTGCGGGCTTTAAGTAAGAGCACATATTTTTTCGATTGCCTCCAGTATTAAGCAGGACGGGTTGGGATATTTCAACCATATGCACGATTGCAATGGTTGAAAAGGGAATAATTTTCTTGCCGGGCAAGATAATCAAAAGTTTAGATAGGTCAAATCAAGTAACAAAAGTTAGCCCGCGAGTTCGCTTGCCGTGATAATGGCGCGGGCAATCTCGTGTGACTGCTTGTTCAGCGCGGTACTTTGGGACTGAATCCGGTAGAACGCTTCGCGTTCCGACAGACCGTGCTTTTCCATCAGAATGGCTTTGGCACGTCCCACCAGTTTACGCGCTTCCATCCGTTCGTTGAGTTCCTTGATTTCAGCTTCAAGCGTTTTGATTTCGGTTAGCCGTGCCATTGCAAGGAACACGGTTGGCACAATATCGGCGGCACGAAACGGTTGCGACAAAAATCCCATCGCCCCGCCGGTTTCGAGTGCGCCCAAAATATCGGTTTCGCTACTGGTGGAAAAACAGATTACCGCGCCGACACGCTCCGCCGACAGCGTTTTCGCCACATCGGAACCCGATAGCGACGATTCCATCGCAAGATTCACCAGAACCACATCGGGCTTTAGCGAGCGAGCGAGAGACAGGGCTTGACCGCCGTTGTCTGCCTCGCCGATAACGGAATAGCCGAGTTCGGTCAAAAGCGTTTTGAGTTGCGGGCGAACGACGGAATCGTCGTTCACCACGAGAACGTTAGCGGGTCGCACGTTTATGAATAGTTTCCTGTAGCCCCAAAATTAGAAATCAAGAAGGCATGACACCGGTTTATTGTGTCATCCCCATCGTCAAGCAACAATTTTCCCGTGACCGCTTCAACCATGAGTGCAAGCCACGAATGAATACCCACCGCGTTTTGTATGAAGCGAACCTTTGTCGTCCGCCCGCCCCCGCCGATAAAACGTAGGGACTTCCTATACATAAAAAATGAAACGACGGCAATGTCGGAAACTGTTGCCCGGTATCGGGAGGAAACTTTCGCATGTCACGGGAAAACGTGATGCGAAGAAACGGTAGAAGTGGACGCTTTCCCGGATAAGGGTTGAGAGCAAGGAAGCGTCGTTTTCGGCTTTGCCCATTATAAACGCCACCGTGTACGTTTGTCAAGGGGAAACCATTGTTAAGCGAAGATTAAATAAAATTATTTTTACGGACGTTTCCCCACTACAGATAATTCTATACATTGGTGTAAAACGTTTGCCGCTTTTACCAATCAATGCTACAATCGTAACACATTTTTCGTGACTTTCCCTGCCGCTACCGCTTCTACTTTTGCTTCGCCCCCCGCGTTCGGCGATTTGTCCGCGCCGATTCTTTTGCCGCCTTCGCTTCCCCAATTCTTGCCCGAACTTCATGTCGGCACGTTCGAGGGGCCGCTCGATCTACTTCTCCATCTGGTGCGGCAGGGACGCATGGACATCTTCGACCTGCCGATTGCCACCCTTTGCGACCAATATCTCGCCTACTTGAACGCGATGGAATCGCTCGATTTGTCGGTTGCCGGGGACTTTCTGGTGATGGCGGCGACGCTTCTGGAAACGAAATCGCGCCTCCTTCTCCCCGCCCCCCCGAAAGCCGAGCCTGCCCAACCGGGCGACGCCGCGCCGGAAGACCCCCGCGCCGTGCTGGTGCGTCAACTCCTCGACTATTCGCGCTATCAAAGTTTGTCCGAATCTCTTCGCGTTGCCGAGAACGAAACGCGCCAACTGTTCTTCCGTGACCGCGTCGCGCTTTCCGGCGAATACCGCACCCCGCCGCGCTTTGGCGAACTTTCCGCCGAAGCGTTACTGCGCGCTTTGGAGAAAATGTTCGCGGATGTCGGCGCGGGCGAAAAACAAATTACCTCTGTGCGCCGCCAAAAAATCACCTTGCGAATGAAAATGCGCGAGATTTTGTACGCGTCGAAAAATGCGGGGGAAACAGGGGTAACGCTCGAAACGCTTCTGCCCGCTGCGCCCTTCGCGCTTTTAGACGTGGTGCTACTGTTCCTTGCCCTGTTAGAACTGCTCAAAAACGGGAGCGTCACGGCGTTTCAGGACGAGTTTTGCGGCACGATTCGCGTAGTGGCGGTAGAACGGGAGGCGGGAGAAACCGATGGATAAAATCATCGAAGCGTTGCTGTTCGCGTCTGGTGACCCGCTCACCCTGCGGGAACTGGTGAAAGCAACCGATACCGATACGGAAACCGTGACATCAGCCCTGCAAACCCTCCGAAACCGTTACAACGAATACGAATCGGCACTACAAATCGTCGAAATCGCCACTGGCTACCAGATGGCAACGCGAAGCGCGTTTGCGCCGTATATCGGTAAATTACTCGCGCCACACGCCAACCGTTTATCGAAACCCGCCCTTGAAACCGTGACGATTATCGCCTATCGTCAGCCATGTACACAGACGGAAATGGAAGCCGTGCGCGGCGTGTCGTGCGACGGGGTATTAAAAACGTTGATAGACCGCGAACTTATCACGGATGCGGGTCGCAAAAACGCGCCGGGACGCCCGCTCCTGTATGCGACCACGGCGCAGTTTCTGCATTACTTCGGCATGGCGTCGCTGTCCGACCTGCCGCTCATGGAGGAAGACGCGGACGAGACGGCAAAAATAGCCGAGGCGACCGACGCCGCGTTAGTTGCGGCGGGCGTGGTGAAGCCGTCGCCCGCAGGAAAGAACTCATGAAACGAATTACCGCGCTTCTTGCCGCGTTCGCGCTTGCTACGCCCGCTCTCGCCAAGCCCCCCGCGAAAATCACCGACCCGCTTAAACTGCCCGCCGACAAAGCGCAGTCATTGGTCAATACGTCAAAAATCGTCGGCTTCTACGACCCGGCAAATCTCCAGCGCGATCCCGTGGTGTCCGCGAAAGCAGTGTGCCTAATGGACGCCGCGACCGGCGAAATCGTCTATGAGAAAAACGCCGACCTGCCGCTGTATCCCGCCTCCACGACGAAAATCATGACCGGCTTGCTTCTCGCCGAATACACCAAGCCGGACGACATCATCACCTGCCTTGACCCGAAGATTCGTGATGTGGAGCCGAGTTCGCTTCATGTTCAGGCGTGGGAAAAGTTTTCATCCGAAGATCTGCTGGTGGGAACCCTGCTTCGCTCCGGTAATGACGGTTGCGTTCTTATCGCACAACACGTCAGCGGTTCGGTGCGAAACTTCGCCGATCTGATGAACGAACGCGCCGTGACGGTGGGCGCGACAAACACGCATTTCACGAATCCGCACGGCTTGCCTGACACCAAACACATCACCACCGCACACGATTTAGCCGTGATGACTCGCGCCGCCTTGCAGAACGAGCGGTTCGCGGCGGCGGTGAGAACTCCGCGCCGGGTGATTAAGCGTTCCAAATCCAAAGACGTGGTGGTCGCGTCGAAGGCGAGCAAGTTTTACAAAGCATTTCCCGGTGCGGACGGCGTAAAAACCGGCTACACACGGGCGGCACGGCACTGCTTCGTCGGGTCGGCGACACGCGGTGGGCGGCAACTGATAGGGGTGGTATTGTCGGCGGCGAGCAACGCATCGGGTGAAACCGCCACGGTGCTGGGCTGGGGATTCCGCCGATTTCCCACCATTGTCGCGGCGAAGGCGGACGAATCTGCCGCCCCGGTCGCCGTCGGGGGCGGTGTGTCGCCTGTGGTTCCTACCGTAGCCGCGGCAAATCTTGTCACCTTTAGCGACGCGGTGAACCCCGCGCCGGTGGTGCAAACCGTCGCCGAACCCATCGCCGACCTGACCGCGCCGATAACGAAGGGGCAAATCGTCGGGCGTCTGGTTGCCCGCGTGGACGGCGTAGAGCGCGGTAGTGTCCCCCTACTTGCCGGGGAGGACGTTGCCGCCGCGCCGCTATCGGCGATGGCGCGAAAAACCGGTGCGGCATTTGCCGGAATTGCTAAAAACGTTTGGCTCGGCATGGGCGCGGGGGCGGTCTGTCTGATAGGATTAGCGTACTATGGAACAACGACTACAACGAGTGCTCGCCGCCGCCGGAATCGCGTCGCGCCGCAAAGCGGAGGAATACATCACGGCGGGGCGCGTCCGGGTGAACGGCGAACCGGTCACGGCGCAGGGAACCAACGTTGATCCCGACACCGATACCATCACCGTAGATGGCGAAACGATTTCTGTGAACGCCAAGCGGTACTACGTCGCACTCAACAAACCGCTCGGCTACGTGTCTACCGTTTCCGACCCGTTCGCGGAAAAAAAAGTGGTTGATCTGGTCAAGATTCCCGGATCGCGCCTCGTTCCCGTGGGGCGTCTCGACGCCGATTCGGAAGGCTTGATTCTGCTGTCCGACGACGGAGATTTCGTTTTCAAGGTAACGCACCCAACGCAAAGCATGGGCAAAACCTATGTCGTGACGGTGAAAGGCAAGCCGACCGTGGATGCTATCAAGCGTATCTCAAAGGGCTTGAAATTAGCCGACAACTACACCACCGCCCCCGCGAAAGTCACCGACTTAGGGCGTGGCAACGAACCCGGCTCCACGGTTCTGGAACTCGTTCTGCACGAAGGTAAGTACCGACAGGTGCGCCGGATGCTCGACGC
>JACMIU010000088.1 GCA_014380985.1 Armatimonadota bacterium
AATCGGGACACGAATCGGTGGCAATATGGAGGTTCTTGATTTCGCCCGCCTCGGCGAAATCAACCGAATAGCCGGAGCGCGAATGGCGATTCTCGCGGTGCCACAAACCGCCGCGCAGGGCGTCGCCGACGCGGTGATTGCGCACGGCGTTCGGGCAATTCTGAACTTCGCGCCGGTGCTTTTGCGCGTCCCGGATGGCGTGATTGTCCGTAACGTTTCGTTTTTGCAGGAACTCGCCGTTTTGTCCTATTACCTGTCGGAAGGCGGCAAGTAGCCGTGGCGTTCCTGTACCGGCGATATGTGCCGGTGTTACTACTGCTACTTGCCGCACCGTTTGCCCTCTATTTTGGCGTGATTCTTCGCCGTGTTCCTTCCCGCGCCACCGCCCGCCCGACGCTTCGCGTAACGGTTCTCAATGTCGGAACGGGGGAAGCCGCGCTGATTCGCACCCCCGGTGGCGCGACGATTTTGATAGGAACCGGAAGTAGCGAAAGCGGCGAAACGGTGGCACAGGTACTGCAAAACGCCGGTGTAAAGCGTGTTGACCTGCTCGTTTTGCCGTACCCGTATGCTGAAGCCATCGGCGGCGTTCCAGCGATTTACGAAACGTTCGAGGTGCTTTCGGTGCTGGAAGGAAACGGCAATGTTTCCAACCCGTATTTGGAAAACGCCCGCCGATTGGGGCGCGAATACCAGACCGACTGGCGCATGGTGCAATCCGGCGACCGCCTCGCCTTCCCCGACAACGTCTCGGTGGAAATACTCGCCCCATCGCTTCCTTCAGGGAACCGTTCGCCTACCGACAACTCGCTGGTGGTTGCCGTGCGCTATGGCGAAACGCGCTTCCTGTTCGCGGGCGGTTTGGCAAAGAACGGAGAGCGTGCGCTTCTCGCCGCCACTCCCGCCCTTGCCGCCGATTTTTTGCGCGCTGCCCGCTTCGGCAATCCCGGCGCGTCGTCGCCGGAGTTTTTGCGCCTTGTCAACCCGGAGTTTGTCGCCGTGAGCGTCGGACCGAACGGCGACGGCTTTCCCGCCCCCGAAACACTGGCGCGGCTTCGTGACACCGGCGCGACGATTCTTCGCACCGACGATAACGGCGGGCAATCACCGACTTTCATGAGCGACGGTCGCACGGTGAAGCAGGAGTAGAGCAGGGCAACGTAGAACCATTATCTTACTATGAGTGATACTTTACGAACCCTGACGCCTGCCGACAAACCTGCCTACCTACGTTTAATGAGCCAAGCCTTCGAGCGTGGGCGCGTGATTGCGGACGACAACGCTTTTTGGGACGAAACGTTCGGCGCGGAAACCACGGGGATTTTCGACGGCGACACGATGCAAGCCGTTGTCACGGTGCGCTCGTTCGGCGTTCATTGGCACGCAAGCCGCACGGGAACGCTTTTCATGGGCGGCATCGCCGGTGTCGCCACGCACATCGAAGCACGGGGGCGCGGTCACATAGATCGTCTGCTCCGCGACGCGCTGGTCAAAATGCGTGACGCGGGTATGGTCATAAGCGCGTTGTATCCGTTCTCATGGGCGTTTTACCGCAGGTTCGGCTGGGAATGGGTGGGCGAGAAGCATATCATCACGCTCCCGCTGAACGAAATCAAAGCCACTCCCGAAGGGCGTTTTGTGCGCGAGATTGCGCCCGACAAGGCACGGGAGACACTCACGCCGGTTTACGAACGCTATGCCGCCAAGTTTCACGGCGTGTTTGCCGTCCATTCGCACCAGTGGAAAGACAAACTCGCTCACAGCGACGGGCGCACAACGTTCGTGTACGGCTACTTCCCCGACAACGCGGAAACTTGCGAAGCCTACCTGCTCTGGCGGTACGATGGGCAAGGCTCGGACGGGGGCGAAATCCGCGAGTTTGTCGCCGATACTCCTGCTGGCTTTCGCGCTCTGTTCGGTTTCCTGCATTACCTCGGAACGCAGTGCCGCATGGCAAAACTTTCCGCGCCTTCCGCCCTGCCGGTGTGGCAACAACTCTATCACTGGGGCATCGAGACCAAAATCGTGCCGGTGATTCAAGCCCGCGTGGTGGACGTGTGCGCGGCGATGGAGCAGCTCGCCATGCCGCAGACCATCAGCCCGGACGCCACGGTGACGCTACAAATCACCGATGACGCCGCGCCGTGGAATAACGGGGCGTTCCTTGTTTCGGTAGAGAACGGCGCGATTCGGTGCGCTCCCGCCCTTGACCTCGGCGTATCCGACGTTTCGCTGGACATTCAAGCGTTCAGTCAAGCGTTTTGGGGCGACCCGGCACTGCCCGCCCTGCGCGACGCCGGGCGCATCGAAATCACGAACGAACGCGGCTACAAAACGCTCGCAATACTGCTACCGGCTACCC
>JACMIU010000089.1 GCA_014380985.1 Armatimonadota bacterium
AACAAAACTGGTAGAGCGGAAAGCCCCATATAGGATGCAACGTTAGGTTGCCGCCGTCCGCGCAGGACAAAAGAAAAAGAAAGAGGAAAGAAAGTTTTAGCCGCCGATTTGCGCCATGATTCTCAAAGAACCGCCTTTGCCGAGTCGTCCCTCGAAGTCAGATTGTTCCGGCTTGTGCGTTAGGGCGTCGGCGACGTGGTGAAGAATGTCGGCGTCGGTGCAACCGGCGCGTAACGGTGTCATTAAATCATACTCGTAGTTGTCGGATAGGCAAGGGACTAATCGCCCGTTCGCGGTTAGCCGGAGACGGTTACAACCGTCGCAAAAGCGGTGCGAGATAGGGTTAATCACACCCACGGTTCCGAGTGCGCCCGCGATTCGGAAGGTGCGTGAGGTCGAAGCGGCGTCGCTTTCGATAGGTTCGAGTTCGCCCCACTCTTCCGTAAGGCGCGTCAACACCTCCTCGTTCGACACGTACCGTGCCCGCCACGCCGGGGGCGTGACCATGCCAATCGGCATATATTCGAGGAAACGCACATGGAGCGGTTGCCCTACGGTCAGGCGGGCGAAGTCGTTAATCTCGTCGTCGTTGACACCGCGCATCAGCACACAGTTGAGTTTGATAGGGTCAAAGCCGTGCGCGATGGCGGACGCGATTCCGGCGTGGGCGCGGGCGTATTCGGGACGTCGGGCGATCTCGGCGAAGCGTTCGGGTTTCAGCGTGTCCATGCTGATATTGACGCGGCTCACCCCGGCGCGGCGAAGGTCGGCGGCGTAGCGGGGAAGCAGGATGCCGTTCGTGGTCAGTGTGACTTCGCGCACACCGGGCGTCGCGTTCAGACGGGCGGCGAGTTCCGGCACGTTCTTCCGCACGAGAGGTTCGCCCCCTGTCAGGCGCACTTTCCGTAGCCCCGCCGTTGCTAAGACCCGTACCACGCGCTCAATTTCGTCGAACGATAGCACATTGTCCAAGTTCTCATACGGCACGCCCTCTTCCGGCATACAGTAGACACAACGCAGATTGCACCGGTCGGTCAGCGACACGCGCAGGTATTCGATACGCCGCCCCCATTTGTCAGAAAGGTTGTCGGTCATGCTATCGGACATGGGTAGCGGGATTTTGGGAATGGGCATGGTGTACGGGTATTGTACCCGATTCGCCGAATCACAACCGGGTACACGAAAATGTTTGCCGGTATTTTGCCCTGATTGATTCACCTGCTCCATTGGGTACGATATGCCCAACGGAAAGGGAAAGCGATATGAACCCACAAAAAGACGCCCCTGCCAACCATCATGCCCCGCTCGCTACGGAAATGCCGAATGTTGGCTCAACTGCCCCTAATTTTATTTTAGACGAATCTTCAGATGCCGGGGAAACACTGCACGACCTACGCGGCAAACCCGTTATTATGGTGTTCTCGGCGACCGACTGGAACCCGGCACACGCCGAACAGATGGCGCACCTGTATAACGCGCTTGTCGCAACCACGCCCGATGGTGACAAACTAACCGGCATCCGCCGCAAAGAGAACGAGTACGCTCTCGGCTTCGACGCGGAAGAAGTCACGATTCCGGTGCTACACGATCTTGATCGCAACGGTTCGGCGGCGGAACGGTTCGGCGTGCTTGGTAGAAAAGCCGTGTTCGTGCTGGATGCCGAAGGCGTGGTGCGCTGGAGCCATGTATCGTCCGAAGGCGAGTCGCCCCGCGTCGCCGATATTGTCGCCGCGCTACAACCCGCGCCCGTTGCAACCGCTGCGAGCAACACCGCCGCAAATGGATGGCAGACCAATCGTCGCGATTTTATTGTTGCCGCGCTTGCCGGAGCCATTGCCCTTGCTGTTTTGCCCGGCGCACCCGCCGAAGCGCAGAACCCACCGGCGAAGCCCGCCGTGCCGAGCGGCGCAACGCTTCCGGTTCAACTGAACGTCAACGGCAAAACGCACAAACTGAATCTGGATTCGCGGGTCACGCTCCTTGATGCCCTGCGCGAGAATATCGGGCTGACGGGATCGAAAAAGGGGTGCGACCACGGACAATGCGGCGCGTGTACTGTTCACATTGACGGCGAAAGCCGATTGTCCTGCCTGTCCCTTGCCGCCCAGCAAGAAGGAACCAAAATCGTCACGATTGAAGGGCTTGCCAAGGGTGACGATCTGCACCCGGTGCAACAAGCGTTTCTCGACTACGACGGGTATCAAT
Source organism: Armatimonadota bacterium (assembly GCA_014380985.1). Taxonomy (GTDB): domain Bacteria; phylum Armatimonadota; class Armatimonadia; order Armatimonadales; family Armatimonadaceae; genus JACMIU01. The sequence continues at coordinate 2,206 of JACMIU010000089.1, forward strand.
GTGGCTATTGTACGCCGGGGCAAATCATGTCGGCGGTGACACTGATTCGGGAAGGTCATGTCAAGAGCGACCGCGAGATACGCGAAGGCATGAGCGGCAACCTGTGCCGCTGTGCCGCGTACCCGCACATTCTTGCCGCCGTGAAAGCCGCCCGCGACAGCGGAAAGCGCGTTTGAAAGGAACCATTTTTTATGCACCCATTTCGTTATAACCGCGCCCAAACCGTCGAGGACGCGCTTCAAAGTTTCGGCAAAGAGCCGAATGCCGCATTTCTCGCCGGAGGAACCAGTCAACTCGATCTGATGAAGGAGGATGTCCTTCGTCCCGGCGCACTGATTGACATCAAGCGCGTTCCGCTTTCGGCGATCATGGCGACCAAAGACGGCGGTTTGCGCCTCGGCGCGAACGCCTCGAACACCGCTGTCGCCTACCATGAGCAGGTGCAAAAGCGGTACGTCGGGCTTGCGGAAGCGATTCTCGCCGGTGCGTCGCCGCAGATTCGCAATATGGCAAGCACCGGCGGGAACCTGCTCCAGCGCACGAGATGTCCGTACTACCGGGATACGACGCAAGCCTGCAACAAGCGCGAACCGGGAACCGGATGCGCCGCACTCGAAGGAATCAACCGGGTCCACGCGGTTTTTGGGGCAAACGAAAAGTGCATTGCGACGCACCCGTCCGATATGTGTGTCGCCCTTGCCGCGCTGAACGCCGTGGTACAGGTGCAAAAGCCGAAGGGTGGAACGCGCTCGATTCCCTTCGCCGATTTCCACCGGTTGCCCGGCGACGAACCGCAAAGAGACACCGTGCTGGAACCCGGCGAGTTAATCACCTCTGTGGATCTGCCAGCGTTTACCGGTCGGTCGCACTACCTGAAGGTGCGCGAACGGGCATCGTATGCCTACGCGCTGGTGTCGGTCGCTATCGCGCTGGAAATGGACGGCGACACGATCAAAGCGGCGCGAATCGCACTCGGCTCCGTGGCGCACAAACCGTGGATGGCAACCGATGCCGCCAAAGAACTGGTTGGTAAGAAACCGGATGCGGCGTTGTTTCGTGCGGCGGCGGAAAAAGCGTTCGAGGATGCCAAACCGCTTCAGCACAACGCCTACAAAATCCCGCTCGGCAAAAATACGTTGGTACGCGCCCTGATGGAAACAAGCGGGCTGATGCCGCTTCAAGGAACGGCGGGAACCGCGTTCGCCTCCAGTGCGGGCGGCGTCGCGGGCGACGACATAGAAGGATAACAAATCGGTTCAGCGATTCGTTTGAACCGAAAAACGTCATGGAAGCCATTGGACAACCGATAGACCGCCGGGACGGTCGCCTGAAAGTCACCGGTGCGGCACGTTACGCGGCGGTACAAGATATACCGAATCTGGTGTATGGCGTGATCGTCGAAAGCGGCATCGCCAGCGGGCGCGTTCGCCAAATAGATACGTCTCGTGCCGAACGCTCTCCCGGCGTGATCCAAGTCGTGACGCACGAGAACGCGCCCCGCCTGCAACCGTTTCCGGCAAAACTCGGACAAACGCGGCTATCGGGGGACGGGGGAGTGGGCGAGGAATATCAACCGCTTCAGGCAGCGCAGATTTTCTTCGCCGGGCAACCGGTCGCTGTCGCT
>JACMIU010000090.1 GCA_014380985.1 Armatimonadota bacterium
GGCGAGGCAGGCAAGGAGGAGCGTCATGGGGAGCGATGCGAGCGGAAAACGCCGCATCGGCATTTTACCCCGACGTATTGCGGGCGCATAGCAAAGCGGGGGGGTAGCCCCTTCCAAAGCCGTCGCCACAGCCCCAGCCGTGGCGAACCCGTCGCCCCCTGCGGAAAAACGTTTCGCTTTTCCGTCGTTCCAAACGCGCATTAGCAATCCTCCTGATAGGTACAAGAAACAATTTCCCCCACAATAACGCTTCGCCGCTTCCGTTTAGGCGGCGCGACCGCTTGTTGTGGGTTCTTTGACGCTCATTGTGGCACGATTATTCGCTTTTTTGTATGGCAAGCGTAAAAAACTTTTCGGTGATGGGTTTCAACGCGCCGATGGGCGGCATGATGCGTTCCGATTCGGGCGGATTTGTTCCGGTTGAACCCGGTGTTTGCCAGTATACTTTTTTCGTGTCGTTTGTGTCAAGGCGCACCCGTCTATAACCCAAACCGACAAAATTGGGAACCGCACGAAACGTCCCTGTGTTGAACACCAAACCACACAATACCCCGCTTTGCCCGCTTTCAAACGCGATTTTTGTAGAAAAGTCTGCAACGAACGGAGTATATTTAGAAAGTTTTTTCCATGACCGACCGCGTTTCCCTATCGGGTAAAACCGTTCTTGTCGCCGGAGCCACCGGCGGAATCGGCGAAACCGTCGCCCTCGCCTTAGCCGAGGCGGGCGCGAAATTGATTCTTTCCAGCAGAAACACCGAGAAACTGTCCGCGCTGTCCGCGCAAATCGAGTACGCCAGCGGAGCCGAACCCACGACTTTTGCCGCCGACCTCGCCGACGCCGCGCAAGTGTCCGCCCTGATGGACGCCGCGACGCAAACCTTCGGCGACGCGCCCGACATCGTGATTAACGCAGCGGGCGTCGGCGCGATTCGCTCCATTGACGCCCTGACCCCGGACGATTTCACGACGCTTCTGCACACCAACCTGCTCGGCGCAATGTATCTGTCGCAAGCGGCGGTGCGGGCGATGACGGCGCGAAAATCGGGACACATCCTGCACGTGGTCGGTATCCTCGGCAAAGCCCCGATGGCGAACGCGACCGCCTACTGCGCGAGCAAATACGGCTTGACCGGGTTTTTAGCCGCGCTTCGTGCCGAAGTGTCACGCCGCCTAAATATCAAAATCACCGGTCTGTACTTAGGCGGCGTGGACACCCCGTTTTATGATAACCCGGCGGTCGAAATGAAGGTGCAACGCGACAAGATGCTCACCAAGCAGGACGCCTCCGACGCGATCGTCTACGCGCTAACGCAACCGGCACACCTTGTTTTAGGCGAACTGACCCTTCAGCCGGAAAGCCATCAATTGTAGACGCCTCCCTCATCAGAATGAGGGAGGGGGTTAGGGGGTAGGAGGCGTCTACAACTGTCCGCGAAGCGATTGTAATTCCGCCACCTGCTCTTTCGTCAGGGCGGGGTACGCCATTGGAAGGGCTTCGAGCGTGTCGGCGACGATTTCGCCAATCAGGAGGCGGGCGTTCTTCTTATCGTCGGCGGGAACCGCGTACCACGGCGACTCTTTGGTCGAGGTTGCCGCGAGACAATCGGCGTAGGCAGACTGGTAATCGTCCCACCGCAAACGCTCGGCGACATCGCCCGCGCTAAACTTCCAGTGCTTTTCCGGTTCGTCAATCCTTGCGAGGAACCGTTCGCGTTGTTCATCCTTCGACAGGTGCAGGAAAAACTTCACGATGCGCGTGCCGCTCCGGTGCAAGTGCGCCTCCATATGCCGGATGGACTCGAACCGTTCCTGCCACAGCGTTTGGGGGTCGGCTTGGTCGGGCAGATTTTGCGCCGCTAAGTATTCGGGATGCACCCGCACCACCAACACTTCCTCGTAGTACGACCGGTTGAAAATCCCGATGCGCCCGCGCTCCGGCAAAGCGCAGTACGTCCGCCACAGAAAATCGTGCGACAGTTCGAGCGTTGACGGTTGCTTGAACGACGTGACATGACAGCCTTGCGGATTGATGCCGGAAAATACGTGCTTGATAGCCCCGTCCTTGCCCGCCGCGTCCATCGCCTGAAAAATTAGCAACAGCGAAAAGCGGTCGGACGCATACAGCAACTCCTGCGCGGTGGAAAGCCGCTTGATTTGTTCGCGCAGAAGGTGTTCGTACTCTTTATTGTCTTTGTACAGGTCGTCCGTGCGCGTCGGGAACTTGGCTAAATCCACCGGCTTGCCTTCGGGGATTTGATATTGATCGTGGAGTATATTCATGCTTTGGAGCATACCCGTTTATGGCAAGCCACACCCGACGGTGGCTGGCAACGGCTACGATTTGCGTAGTCGTTGCCTTTGCGTCCTACCAGACAATCGGCACGTGTTCCTTGATGCGCCGCACCGCCTCTGCCACCCGTTCGCCGTCGCGGTCGCCCGTCAGCGTGAGTGACATCCGCACGTAGCCGTCGCCGTGGTCGCCGTAGCCGAGGCCCGGAATGGCGAGAACGCCCGCCTCCAAGAGGGCTTTAGCAAACGTCATGCTTGTGTAACCGGGCGGGCAGGGAACCCAGATATAAAACGCCGCTTCCGGCTTGTGCAGGTTCCATCCGAGCGAGTTTAAGCCGTCCACCAGAATATCGCGCCGCTTTTTGTAGAGGGCAAGCGTCGCGTCGTTGTTGGCGTTCAGCAACGCCCAACCGGCGGCACGGTCAATCGCGGCGAACTGCTTGGAGTCCACGTTCGATTTGAGTTTGTTCAGCGCGGCGATAGCGTCGGCGTTGCCCGCCGCGAACCCGATACGCCAACCGGTCATGTTCAGCGTTTTCGACAGCGAGTGCGTTTCAATCGCCACGTCCATCGCGCCGGGCGTTTGCAAAATCGAGGGCGCGTGGTAGCCGTCGTAGCCGACTTCGGAGTACGCGCAGTCGTGGCACACCAGCAAATCGTACTGCTTGGCGAACGCCACCACATCGGCGAAAAACTCCGGCGTCGCGGTCGCCCCGGTCGGGTTGTGCGGATAATTGAGAAACAGCACCTTCGACTTCGCGGCAATATCGCTCGGAATCGCGGTCAAGTCGGGCAGAAACTTGTTTTCGGCGAGAAGCGGCATCGGGTACGGCGTTCCGCCCGCGAGAAGCGTATTGACCTTCGGCACAGTGTAGTTCGGGTCGGGAACCAGTGTATAGTCGCCGGGATCCACGAACGCCCAGCAGAGGTGCGCCAGCCCTTCTTTTGAGCCGATGAGTAGCAGAAGTTCGGTTTCCGCGTTCAGCGAAACGCCGAACCGCTTATGGAACCACTGCGCCGCCGCATTTAAGAACGACGGGTCGCCTGCGTTCGATTCATCGTAGCGGTGCGTGTCGGGGTTTTGCGCGAACTCGTACAGTTTCTCCACAATCGGCGCGGGTGTCGGTTGGTCAGGGTCGCCGATACCGAGGTCTACGAGGTCGCGCCCGGCGTCAATCGCTTGCTTTTTGAGGCGGGCGATTTCGCCGAAAAGGTAGGGCGGAATCAAATCGAGTCGTTTGGCACGTTGCAAAAGGGGGTTCTTCCAATCAAAGTTTGTTGATAAAGTATCCCCCTATTGTAGCACAAGTGAATCGGAGAACCAACGCGCCGGATTACTTTTTCGCTTGTCTCGCCGTGCCGAACGGCCCGGCAACCGGTTTACCCACGACGCGCTTGTTGCCGAAAAAGTCGGTGGGAATTCCTTCAAACACCGTGGCAACTTTGCGGAGCGTCTCCACCGACGTCAGCGAATACCCGCGCCCGCCTTTTTCCCAGCCGGAAAGCAAGAGCGGCGCGGGCGCGAGAACGTTGTCCGCGAGTTCGCGGGCGAACACCGGCGCGGAACCGTCCGCGGTGCTGTAAACGTTGTGATCGTAGGTCACATTCTCGTTGTTATAATCGGAGTTGACCGGCTTTCCAGCGGGCGCGATCAAAATGTTGTTCAAAACCCGAATGTCGTGGGACATATTGGCGAAAATCTGCCCCTCGCGCAGACCGGGATGCCGGTTGTTGTTCGCCGCGTAGTTGTGGACAATATCCACGTTATGTGTCAGAAAGGTATGGATGCCCGAACCGCCGTTGCCAAACACCACGTTATTGGCGATTAGTGTACGCCCGGTGTACGGTTTGCCCGACCCGCCGCCGAAGTCCTGCTTGTTGCTGTAATCGTCGAGAATAATCCCGTTGCCATCGGTGACTTTGCGCTTTTCGGGATCGGTGTTCGAGTAGAAGAACGGAACGTGGTTGTAGTTTTCAAACGACACATTGCCGCGAATCACGATTTTGTAGCCGGGGTCGGTTCCTTGGTCAATCGGTTGGTAGATGCTGATGCCGCTACACGCATACGGCGCGTAGAATCCGCACCGGGCAACGGTGTTGTTCTCGAAGGTAATGAAGTCGGCATGAATCGCCGACAAGCCGCCGCCGGGAAAATCGCGGATGTCGCACTCCTGCACCGTGATATGCGACGGAAAGGTTTTCGTGGTTTTGTTATCGGTGATGTTCAAACCGTTGCCACTGGTGCGCGGATTGTTCAGATTGTTCTTCTCGCGCTCGGCTTCTGCGACGGTGATTTCGGGCGCGATTCCGCGCAAGGAAAGCCCGCGAAACTGGAGATGTGACGCGCCCGATACTTTAATCGCTTCCCACCCGCCGTTGTTCACCAGCACCGGACGCGCCCCCGGTGCGTTCTTGAAAACAATCGGCTTGCCCGGCACACCGGAGCGCGTCACCGTAAGCAAGGTTTTGCCCACGGGCGCGGTGTGCTTTCCCTCTGCGAAGAAGACTGTGTCGCCCGGCTCGGCTTTGTCGGCGGCATACTGCGCGGTGGCGAACGCGGTTTTCAGACTCTTCCCATCGTTCTTGTCGCTTCCGGCGGGGCTAACGTACAGGTCGGTCGCATAGGCGCATCCGGTCAGTAGCGCGGCAACGGCGCAAAGCAGGAGCGGAAGAAACGGGCGGTGGTTCATGGCAAAATCTTTCTGCGAAACGGCTCGTGTACCGCACTTGACAGAATCGGTAAACGCGCTATAATCATTCTACTTTACCGTGTGCCTAAGATGTTTCGCAAGGGTTTTCGTCCGCGAAGCGCAAAATAGTTCGCGCCGACTGTAGCGGAAGCGAGAGGAAGATAATGCCGGTCACGATTCGAGACATTGCCAAGCAGAGCAATCTGTCGCACACCACGGTATCGCGGATTCTCAATAACCGCGACGCGATCAATATCCCCGCCGCCACGCGAAGCCGGGTGCGCTCCGTCGCCGAAGAGATGGGCTACCGACCGAACGCGAACGCCCGCGCCCTTGCCACCGGGCGCACCTATCTTGTCGCCCTGCAACTGTTTCGCGTGGATTCGCCGTTCTGCGCGTCGGTTGCCCGCACGTTGCAATCGCTCGCGTGGCACGACGGCTACGAGGTGCTGACGCACGAGTTCGACGGGCGCGAAAACAGTTTGCGCTCGGTGGTGGACGGTGTGCTTGTTCTTGACCGCCTGCAAAGCGTCCCCCCGGCAAACCCCACCACGCCCTGCGTTTCGCTTGGCTCCTTTTACGACGAGACCGGCGATTATGTGGGGGTGGATTTGGAGGGGGCAAGCCGCGAAATCCTCCATCATTTCCTGCAAGCCGGGCGACGCCGCATCGCATTTGTCGCCCGCGACCAGCATGAGATAACCGACGGTCGCCGGATAGCCTACTCCGAAGTCCTGCGAATGGCGGGGCTAACGGAGGAGTTTGTGTTTTTGCCGGAAAACACGCGCTCCCACGGGCGACGTTGTTTCGCCGAGTACGCCGACAAGCACGGTATCCCCGATGCCCTGTTTTGCGTCAATGACGAAGTGGCGGTTGGGTGTTTTCGCGCCCTGCGTGACCGGGGATTGCGCGTCCCGGAGGATGTTGCCCTTGTCGGGTGCGACGGCACGGAGGAAGGACAATACCACGACCCACCGCTGACCACGATTGCCCAGCCTATCGAGGAAATGTGCCGGTTGGCGTGGGAGTTTTTGAAGCAGCGCATGGCGAACCCCGACGCAACGTGGCAACAAACCACGCTCAGCGCGAACTTGCGGCTCGGCGGCTCACATTAGGAACTAATTTTATGAAGTTATCCTAAAATAAATATCTAACGTATACGATAATTGTTGCCAGTAATAAAAAGCCAAAGTAGTTCTCTGCCTTGCGCTCATCGCGAATAGGCAACCGCCTAAAATTGTGTAACCACGCAAAGAAACGCTCTACGCAAAATCGCCTCTTCATCCGTCGCAAACTTCGTCCGTCTTGTGTTTTGTCTTTGACACGATTCTGCTTGTGTGGGGCAATTAACTCAACGCCGATTTTGGCAAACTCAGCGTCGTGCGGGTCACTGTCATACGCTTTATCGCCTATGATTCGCTTCGGCTTTTCCTTTGTCCAGCACTGCTCGAACAATCCGACAGCCAGTTTTATCTCATGACTCGCTGCCTCGTGCAAAGACAAAGCAATCGGTCGCCCATTTTTGTCTACCAAAGCCATCAAGCGGCTTCCGTTTCCCTTGTAACCGCGTCCGAGATTATCGCCCCTTTTTTTGCCCGAACAAAAGAGCCGTCAATAAACGCTTCGGAAAGATCGAGTTTGCCTGTCTTTTCGCACCCATCTACCAACACTTGCAGTGCCTTTTGAAGCGTGCCATCCTTGACCCACTCTTGAAAATAGCGGTGGCAGGTTTGGAACGAAGCATATTTGTACTTGTCAATGTCTGTCCAACGACAACCCGTGTTCAAAACAAACAGGATGCCTTCTAAAACTTTGACGGGATCAGCACGGCGGCGACCCACCGCTTTTTGTTCGTATTTTGGCAAGATTGCAAGCAATCGGTCACGCTGGACAACAGTCAGGTTCATACACTCGGTATACTGTCAACAACAGACTTTTGCAAATTACAAGAACACTTCATGTTAGGCGAATTGCATCTTAATTCAGTCGGCGGATAAATAGTATACAACAAAAAAGGAAAAACAGTGCGTACTATAGAATAGTAGAAATCATACACTTTTCGCGTGATTCCCTTCCTGTCCTATGAGCAAGCCCTTTTACTCCCGTCCACTTTTCTTTGTGCTACCGCTTCTCGTTCTGGTTGCCGCGTTTTGCTCGCCCGGTTGCGGGGGCGGCAGTGGCGGTGGACAGGCGCAACCGACACCCGCCCCCAGCCAACCGGCTTCGATTCCTCCCGCGATTCCGATTCCGCCGATAACCGATCCCGGTGGATCGCCGACCGTCACCCCGACGCCCGCGCCCCCCATCGCCCCGTCGCCCACGCCCGTGCCGACCGCGACCCCGGTTCCCACGCCAACGCCCTCTCCGCCGGATAGTCCGCCAACGCCGGAACCGACGGCGGACGGCGGCTTCACATGGGACTTCACCGTGGCGCTCGCCGGCGACAAGGCCGTGCTGGTCGAGACCCAGCCGATGACCGGCAAGTGGTTCGAGAACAAGTTCGCCGGCGCCACGTACGCC
>JACMIU010000091.1 GCA_014380985.1 Armatimonadota bacterium
CAGAACATCCAAGCCCTCCATGCCCGGCATCCGTTGGTCGAGAATCACCAAGTCAAAGCCTTCGCCCTGCGCGAACCGCTCCAATCCCTCGAAGCCGTCCGCCGCCGTCTCCACGCTATGCCCGACGTGCGCGAGGGCAAGCCGGAGCATCATGCGGATATTGTTTTCGTCATCAATCACTAAGATACGTGCCATGTTATTTGCCCTTCGATCCCTTAGTCTCTAAGTACCACGGGACGTTGATTACCACCACGCGGTTGTCGCCGCGCAAAAGCAGTGCCGCTTTCAAGCCCGTGGCGCGTTGATTGTGCAAAAGATACTGCGACCAGTGCGATTCGACCAGTTCCGGTATCACCACGGCGATTTGCCGGTTCTCCGGTATTTCGCGCTTCAAAAAGTTGATGTAATCGAGAAGCGGGTTGAACAACCGACGATACGGTGACGACACGACGGCGAGGCGTGGTGGATTTAGCCCCGCCGCCGTTGCCGGTTCGGTGACGAACTCGCGCCATTGCTCCTGCAACGCAAAGGCTTCGGCGGAATCGGTGCTGACGTGAACCCCGACCACATCCGGCGACAACCGCAGAGCGAACCGTAACGCCCGTTCGGTAATCGCGTCCCACTCCTTGACCGGTAGTACGACCACGGGGGGCCACAGGTCGGACACATCGAGTGCGCCCGGATTTTCCACTTCCTTGGCGACGCGCACATAATGCGCGTGGACGCGGTAGAAAACCCCCAAAATCACCGGCATCAGCAGAAGCGTGACCCAAGCCCCTTCGACGAACTTGGCGACCAGAACCACAACCAGCGCGACGCCGGTGCAAACCGCGCCCAAACCGTTGATCAAAAGCGACGTTGCCGCGTGCGGCTGATCTTTGTTTCGCTTCCAGTAGACGACCATGCCCGCTTGCGACAGGGTAAACGCACCGAACGCCCCCACCGCGAACAGCGGAATCAGGCGGTCGGTGACGCCGCCGAACGCGATAAGAAGTACCGCGCAGAGCGTCGCCAGAATGCCGATACCGAGCGTGTACACGAGGCGTCGCCCCCGGTTGGCGAACGCATGGGGCAGGTGATCGTCTTCGGCTAACAGGCGGCACAGGCGCGGAAAGTCGGCGAACCCGGTGTTCGCCGACAGCGCGAGAACCGCCAAAGTAAACAGCATCACGGAATAGTACCACCAGCCGCCCCCCGTGATCGCTTTCGTCAGTTGCGACAGTACCGAATCGTAGCCGGAGCCTTCGGGCGGCGTCGCCCCGATATGATAGACCCCGGCGAGGTAGGCGATTCCGGCGAGCAGAAGTGCCAGTACTCCGACGATAATCGTGAGCGTGGCTTGCGCGTTCGGCACGGCGGGCTTGCGAAACGCGCCCATGCCGTTGCTGACCGCCTCAACCCCCGTCATCGCCGTACATCCCGACGCGAACGCTCGCATCAGGAGCCATAGAAGAGCAACGCCGCCCCCTTTTTGTGTCGCTTCCTCAATCGGGGACGGGGCGACCACCGGCTCAGGGCTTCCGCCCGCCATCACGGTTTTCACCAGCCCGATAACGATGGTCAAGCCGAGCGCGGCGATAAAGCCGTAGGTCGGGAGCGAGAACGCGATTCCGCTTTCCTTGACGCCTCGCAGGTTGATGTAGGTGATGAGTGCCAAAATCGCCAGACAAAGCACGAGCCGGTACTCACCGAGTGCGGGGAACGCCGACAGTAACGCCCCTACCCCCGCCGAGATCCCGACCGCCGCGACCAGTACGTAGTCGAGGAGAAGCGCGGCGGCGGCGATCAGCCCGGCGCGGACTCCCAAGTTTTCTTTGCTCACGGTGTAGGAACCGCCGCCTAATGGGTACGCCGCCATCGTTTGCCGGTAGGAAATGTATAGCACCGCGAGCAGTGCCAGCAGAATCAGGATGATCGGCCCGACGTAGACCAGAGCGACCGCGCCGAGCGGAATCAGGACCGTCATTGCCGCTTCGGGTCCGTAGGCGGCGGACGCGAGACCGTCCAACCCCAGCACCGGCACGGCGGCAAGGGGCCCGATTTTTTCCTCTTCGGCGTCCTGCGAGGCAATCGGCTTGCCCAGTAGCGTGTCCATGAAACTCATTTACATTGTTCTTCCTTCCGCGACCGGCAGGGTAAACGCGAACCGGCTCCCCGCGCCCTCCACGCTTTCGGCGTTCACCGTGCCGCCGTGCGCCGTGACTATATTCTGTACGAGCGACAACCCCAAACCCGCGCCGCCGCGTGTCGCCCCCGGAACCTGCACAAACCGTTCCCAAATCCGTTCGAGATACTCGGCGGGAATACCGGTTCCGCTGTCCGAAACGGTGAAGCGCACCGCGTCCCCGACCAATTGTGCCGATACGCGCACCGCGCCGCCCGCCGGGGTATGCCGCACGGCGTTGCTGAGCAGGTTCGTCAGCACCCGCCCGATTTGCCCCCGGTCGGCGCGAACCGTAGGCAATTCGGGGAGCGGCTCTATCGTCAGGGAAACGTTCTTCGCTTCGGCTTGGCTTTGCATTCCGCGCACCGCGCCGCTAACAAGATCGCCGGGCTTTGCGACCTCGAAGCGCGGCGGGGTCGCCCCCGCCTCCAGGCGCGTGATGTCGAGCAAATCGCGCATCATTCGCTCAAGGCGCAGTAAATCCTCGCGCAGTGCGGCGGTGACTTCACGCTGTTCGGGGTTCAGTTCGCCGACTACGCCCTCGTCCAAAATCTGTACACCGAGCAGTAGCGACGTGACCGGGGTACGCAGTTCGTGCGATGCGACGCCGATAAACTGCGTTTTGATGCGGTCAATTTCCTGCTCGCGGGTAATATCCTCCAAAACGGCGACCGCTCCCAGAAGCGCGTCTCCCTCGCCGCGCATCGGGTTGACGCGAACACGATATGTGCGCCCCGCCCACGTCATTTGCGCCATTTCGCCCGCGTCGGTGTCGCCGCTCCGCTTGCCGAGTGCGGTCAGCACCGCGATATAGAGCGGGCGTGTCCGCACCACGTCGCCGACATCCCTTCCCTGCGCCCGTTCGTCACTTCCGAAAAGCCCTTCGGCGGCATGGTTCAAATGAACGACTTTGCCCCCGGCGTCGGTGACGACAACCGGATCGTACAAGTCGGCAAGCGCGGCGTCGCTGACACGTTCGGCACGTTCGACACGCTCGGTTTCGCGCCGCCGCGCCGCCGCGAGACGCTCCGCCATATCGTTGAACGTTTGCGCGAGAATGCCGATTTCGTCCGCACGGCGCGTTTCGATGCGTCCATCCAGTCGCCCCGCGCCAATCTCGGCGGCTTGCCGCGTCAGCGACGCAATCGGGGTCATCGCGGCGGAAATACTTCGCTGCGCCAGTCCCAGCCCCAGAAGCACCGCAAGCGCGGTCACGGCAACAGAGGCGACAACGGCGTTGCGGGCTTCGGTTCGCGCTCGCTCATCCGCATGAACAATCGCGGCTTGGTTTAGATCCAGCACGTCCTGCACCCGTTTCTTGACACGCACAAAGCGCGGTTGAAGCCGGTCGAAATACAACGCTTGTGTCGCTGCCGCAGTGCGCGTCGGGCTGGCTTGGAGCAAACGCGATAGGTCGGCGCGGTAAGAAGCGAACTGCTCACCTAAATCGTCGGAAATCTCCTGTTCGCCGGGTTCGGTAATGTTGGCGGCTTCAACACGGTACGCGGCATCAAAGAGCGGCAGGTTTTCTCGCGCCTGTTTTCGCGCTTGCTCTTCCTGTCCGGCGACGAAAAACGCCGCCGCGCTGTCGAGTCGCTCTAAGGCTTCTTTCATGTTCTGTGCGGCGACGACGCTTTTGTAGTTGTCTTCGAGGATGCGATTCACCGACTGTCCGACGCGAAAGAAACCTGCCACGGCTATCAGGCAGACGACAAGGAGTAGCACCACTAAGAGAAGGTGCGATTGTAGCAGTTCGGTGCGTAGCGAGCGTGACATAATCAAATGGTTCAGGAACGCAAACGGTCGCCGGAACTTCGTTGTTCCGGCGACCTGCAGAAGGCTATTTCTTCTTGCCGCCTTTTTTCTTGTCCTTCTTGTCTTTCTTGTCGTCTTTTTTCTTAGCCATGAGTGTTCACCTTCTTTCTTTCCTCGTTGGATTTTTTCGCACAGTTTTACTTCGCCGCGTCGAGCGCACGGTTCAGGGTGAAGACATTGACCACCGGTTCTCCTAAGATACCCGCATCGCGCCCCCGTGTATTGTCCGCAACTAATTTTTTCACCGTGTCCACGTCAAGGTTCCGCGCTTTCGCCACCCGCGCCACTTGTAGATCGGCGTTTTCGGGCGAAATGTGCGGATCTAAGCCCGACGCCGAGCGCGTCACGGCGTCGGCGGGAACCGGGGCGTCCGCCGCCAGTCCGTTTTCGGCGCGGTAGGTTTCGGCGTTTTGCTTCACGCCGCTATACGACTCGTCGGCGTCTTTGGTCGCCGGGTCGTCGGCGATACCGTTGATCAGTTTGTCCGAGGTCGGACCTAGGTTCGTGCCGCTCGATGCCGCCGCATCGTAGCCCCCGCCCGCCGCCGACGGTCGCCCGTGGAAATACTCCGGCTTTGTGAACGTCTGCCCGATTAGTTCCGAGCCGATTACCGTATCGCCGTTTCGCACGAGTGAGCCATTCGCTTGCTTATTAAACGCGGCTTGTCCGATTCCCCAAATGACAAGGGGAAAGATGCCGCCAGTAATGATGGTAAATGCCAGCACGCTCATCAGTGCGGGGCGTAATTGTTGTAACATTGGTTTAATTTCTTTCTACGCGAATCCGAACGCTACTAAAAACCGGTCGAGGAGCCAGATAAACGGGAACGGCACGAGTAGCCCGCCCAAACCGTAGATTAGCAAGTTGCGTTGCAGGGTTTTCGCCGCGCTCATCGGTTTGTAGGCGACGCCGCGAAGCGCGAGCGGAATCAAGGCGATGATAATCAGCGCGTTGAAAATCACGCAGGCGAGAATCGCCGACGCCGCCGTGGTTTTGTCACCGCCCGCACCGATGGTCAGGAAGTTAATTCCCTTCAGTTCGGCGAACGTCGCCACGAATATCGCCGGGATAATCGCAAAGTATTTGGCGACATCGTTGGCGATACTGAACGTGGTCAAGGCTCCTCGCGTCATCAGCAATCCCTTGCCGATTTCCACCACTTCGATTAACTTGGTGGGGTTGGAGTCCAGATCCACCATGTTGCCCGCTTCTTTTGCCGCCTGTGTGCCGGAGTTCATGGCAACGCCCACGTCCGCCTGTGCCAGTGCGGGCGCGTCGTTCGTGCCGTCCCCGGTCATGGCGACCAACTTGCCCCCGGCTTGCTCCTTCTTAATTAATGCCATCTTGTCTTCGGGCGTTGCTTGCGCCAAGTAATCGTCCACCCCGGCTTCGCCCGCGATCGCCGCCGCAGTTAGCGGGTTGTCCCCGGTGATCATCACGGTTTTGATGCCCATGGCGCGTAGGGCGTCGAAGCGTTCGCGCATCCCCTGCTTCACAACGTCTTTCAGGTAAATCACGCCGAGTGCCTTATTACCGGACGACACGGCGAGCGGGGTTCCACCCTTCTTAGCGATCTCGTCAGCAAGCACCGACAGTTCCGCCGGAACGGTTCCGCCCATTTCGGCGAGGTATTTCTTCACCGAGTCGGTCGCGCCTTTTCGCACCGAGACACCACCGGAATCCACGCCCGACATCCGGGTTTGCGCGGTGAACGGCACGAATACCGCGTTCGACGGCATTTCGGCTTCGGGAATGCGGTATTTGTCCTTTGCCAGAACGACGATGGAGCGACCTTCGGGCGTTTCGTCGGCGAGCGACGACAGTTGCGCGGCGCGGGCGAGTTCCTCAATGGCGACACCGGGAAGCGGGAAAAACTCTGCCGCTTGTCGGTTGCCATAGGTGATCGTGCCGGTTTTGTCTAAGAGGAGCGTGTTGACATCGCCTGCCGCTTCGACCGCCTTACCAGACATCGCCAGCACATTGTGTTGCATCACGCGATCCATGCCCGCGATACCGATAGCCGATAGCAGTCCGCCAATCGTGGTGGGAATCAGACACACCAACAGGGCGACCAGCACCGGCACGGCGGGCGGCAGAACGTTGGTTCCGCGCACGGCGT
The DNA here is from genome assembly GCA_014380985.1 of Armatimonadota bacterium. Lineage (GTDB taxonomy): Bacteria > Armatimonadota > Armatimonadia > Armatimonadales > Armatimonadaceae > JACMIU01. The sequence goes on from JACMIU010000091.1 coordinate 6,099, forward strand.
AAATGGCGAACGGCAGAAGCGTCACCACGGCGAGCAAGAACACAATCGTCAAGCCCGACAGCAGAATCGAAAGCGCGATTTCGTTCGGCGTTTTTTGTCGCTGTGCGCCCTCGACAAGGCTAATCATGCGGTCTAAGAACGATTCGCCGGGGTTCGCGGTGATGCGAATCACGATGCGGTCGGACAGCACCTTCGTGCCGCCCGTGACCGCGTCGCGGTCGCCGCCGCTCTCCCGAATCACCGGAGCCGATTCGCCGGTAATTGCCGACTCGTCCACCGAAGCGATGCCGTCCACCACCACACCGTCGCCGGGAATGGTATCGCCCGCTTCGCAAACCACAAAATCATCCTTGCGAAGTGCCGCGCCCGAAACCGATTCTTCTTGCTTCGACGCCGCGCCGCCGATGAGTTTGCGGGCGGTGCTACCGGTTTTCGCCTTGCGGAGCGAATCGGCTTGCGCTTTGCCGCGCCCTTCCGCCATCGCTTCGGCGAAGTTGGCAAACAGCACTGTGAACCAGAGCCACAGCGCGACCTGCCCGGTGAACTTCGGGTCGCCGGTGCCGGTTGCCAGTTCGCGTATCCAGTAAAATAAAGTCAGCACGGAGCCGACTTCGACCACGAACATCACCGGGTTTTTCGCCACGGTGCGCGGGTCGAGTTTGATAAACGATTCCACAAGGGCGCGTTTGATAATCGCCCCGTCGAGAATCGCGGTTTGTTTTTTCGGCGCGTTACCGCCCCCCATTGGGGTGGGGGCGGGCGCGGACAGGGGAGCCGGTTTCTCGGCAAATGTTACAGCCATTTTGTTTTCCTAAAAAGTCTTTCCACCGCGCATCAGGAAGTTCTCCACGATAGGTCCTAAAGCTAATG
>JACMIU010000092.1 GCA_014380985.1 Armatimonadota bacterium
CCCCCTCAGAAGGACGAGCGTCATCTGCGAGGGAGTTCGGAGCGGATGTAGACGCGCCTTCCGTCTTCTTCTCTGGCTCCCCTTCTGAGGGGGGAAAGGGGCGCGGGGATAGGGGGGGCAACCCTGCCGATTTTGTTGTGCGCCTTTCGGCAACCGATTCGCGCAACGTCGCCGAGATTGCGCCGCTTTTCGCGCCCGCCCTCCTTGCCGTGCTGGACTTTCCCCGTGCCGTTTTACATATCCCGTCGCGCACCGGCGACGGCGAACGTGTTGTATCGCTGGAGGATGCACCGCCCGCCGCCCGCGTTCTCGCCGTGACGCTCACGTGGTCCCTTCCCGACCTGATCAGCATCGGAAACGAACGCGAACTGTTGTCCGACCTGCGTGGCTACCTCGCGGAGTCGGCGCGAATCGGCTTATCGGCGGGGCTAATCGCCGCTCCCGAACGCGATTTGGCGGACGCGGCACGGCAAGCGTCCGTTTTGCGCGAACTTCTCCGCCGCGTCGGGCGCGATTCGTCCGAAGCGCGGCTTCAGTCTCGAACCGGGCTAATCGCGTCGCGCCTCGTGTGGCGAACGCTGTACTCGCTTGGCTTCACGTGGGGAACGATGGACTTGTTTCACTGGATCACCGGCGACTCCGAACTACGGGTGCTGTCGTCGGGCAACCCGCCGTATTTTCTGCCCGAACGCGCCACCGAAGGCGAGCGTGTCCCCGGCTTGGTGTTGGCATTCGACCTGCCGCGTTCCGACAACCCGCTTGCCGTATTCGACCGAATGGCGGTCGCGTTGTCGTACCTGTCGGCGATGCTGGGCGCAGTCCCGGTGACGCGCACCGGCGCGGAACTCGACGCCGAGCAATTAGACGCTGACCGGGACGCGCTTGTGGCGGCGGTTGCGGCGATGACCGACGCCGGAATCGCGCCGGGGTCGGACACGGCACGGCGGTTTTTCTAAACGCATAGGAGGTTCACCCGCCGTAGGTCACGCGGGGCGAACGCCCCGCGTGATGCTGTGGGGCTTTCCGCGAAATCGGGTACACTAACCCATGCTTAAAGAACGCCTGTACCGTGCGGTCAAAGATGCCCTTGCGATCTGCCGCGCCGAAGATTTGGTTCCCGATGTCGGGGTTCCCGTAGAGATTGTCGCGCAAGCCGGAGCCTATGCGACCGATGTGCCGCTTCTGCTCGCCCGCCGCTCCGAAAACACCAGCGGAACCACCGCCGCCCGCGCCGCCACCTACGCCGAATCGCTCGCCGAAAATATCAACGCGCACGACGCCGCGCCGTGCGTCGCCACTATCAGCGACACCGGAACGCTGTTTTTGCGCCCGACCCCCGCCGCCTACGCGGGTGCAGTTCGCGCTACTGTTGAAGCGGGCGAATCGTTCGGAACGAATACCGCCGGTGCGAACCGCCGCGCTTTGGTCGAGTTCGTTTCCGCGAACCCGCACACGCCGATTTCGCTCCACCATGCGCGGGGGGCGGCGGTCGGCGACGCGCTTTCGCACCTGCTCACGGCATCCGGCTACGAGGTCGAGCGCGAGTTTTATGTCAACGACGGCGCGAGTGCGTCCGGCTTACGGTCGTTGTCCCGCGCCGTGTTCGCCGCGTACCGCGAGCATTTCGGTGTGGAAACGGGCGAGTCCGACGCCGACTTTTATACCGGCGAGTACGTGCGCGAACTCGCCGAAAAAATCGCCGAATCGAGCGGCAACCGGTACGTAGACCTGTCGCCGGAAGCCGCCGCCACCGCGATAACGCCCGCCGTGCTGTCGCTGATGCAGGACGGGCAACGCGAGATCTTAGCGCGACTCGGCGTGTCTTTTGACCGTTGGTTCAGCGAATCCGCTTTGCTGGCAGAAGGGGCGTTGCAAAACGTGATGGATGCGCTGCTCGCGTCGGGGGCGGCATACGCGCACGGCGGTGCGTTATGGCTTCGCACCACCGCGTTCGGGGACGATTCCGACCGCGTGCTTCTGCGGAACGACGGAACGCCATCCTACTTCGCCGGGGACTTGGCGTATCACGCCGACAAATTGCAAGCCCGCGCCTACGGTTTAGCCGTGGACGTTTGGAACGCCGACCACGAGCCGTACATCGGGCGGACGCTTGCCGGGCTTGCCGCGCTTGGCGTCGCCGATGTTCCGAGCCGGCTCAAAATCGCCGTGTATGGAACCGTGCGCCCCGTGCAGGACGGCACACAACTGCGCGGCGGACGATACGCGGGCGGCATGGTATCGCTCCGCGAGGTGCTGGACGCGGGCGCGGACACCGACGCCCTGCGCTTCGCGCTTCTCCTTGCCGCCCCGACCCCCTCCCCGACTGACTTGAACGTGGACACCCTCGCTCCGAACGCGCCGGGCAACGCGCTTGCCAGCGTTCGCGCCGCGATAGCGCAGGGAACCGGCGACGTGCAAATAGTGGAAACGATTGACCGCGACGACCTGTGCGCGGTAATCCGGCAGGTGGAAGCGTTCGCCGAAACCGTGACGGTGGCGGTGGCAACGGTGTCGCCGGGTGAAGTGGCGCGGTGGGCGTGGAGCCTCGCAGGTGCGGTGAACCGGCTGCCAGATGACAACGCCCCGGAGACCGCCGCCGCCACGCGGGCGGCGGGCGTCGTGCTAACGAACGCCCTGCGACTTCTCGGCATCGTTTCGGCGTAGTCAGTGATAAATCAAAACTTTTCGTTGGCAAAATGTAACGCAGGGCGCGTATAATAAAGGCGGCAGGGGGAACGGAAGTTCACCCCTGCTGTCTTAACCATTATGCCTAAAGCCCCCGCCATTTCCCCCGATTCTATCGTCGCCAACTCCCCGTCGCGCACCGGATTTATCAGCGTTCGCGGCGCACGTCAAAACAACCTCCAAAACGTTTCGCTCGATATTCCCCGCGATAAATTGGTGGTGATTACGGGGCTTTCTGGCTCCGGCAAATCGTCGCTCGCGTTCGACACGCTGTCTGCCGAGGGGCAACGCCGCTATGTCGAATCGCTTTCCTCCTCCGCCCGCCAGTTCTTGGGCGGCGGCAACACGAAGCCCGACGTTGATCGTATTGACGGACTTTCGCCCGCCGTTTCGATTGATCAGAAATCAACATCGCGGAACCCGCGTTCCACCGTGGGAACCGTGACCGAGGTGTATGACTATTTGCGGCTTTTGTATGCGCGGGTGGGGAAGCCGCATTGTTATAACTGTGGTCGCTCGATTACTCAGCAGCAGCCTTCGCAAATTACGGATGAGATTATGGAATTGCCGGAGGGGACGCGGTTGCAGGTGTTGGCTCCGATTGTGCGGGGGCGCAAGGGCGAGTATCGCAAGGAGCTGGAGGACATTAAGAAGGAAGGGTTTGTGCGGGTGCGGGTGGATGGCGAGGTGCGCGAGGTGACGGAGGACATTGTGCTGGATAGGTATGTCAATCATTCGATTGACATTGTGCTGGATCGGATAGTGGTCAAGCCGGGGGTAGAGAAACGGCTTGCCGATTCGGTCGAGGCGGCGTTGAAGCGGGGCAAGGGGCTGGTCGGGATTGACTTTCTGAACGGTGAGGAGAAACTGTATTCGGAGCATTTCGCTTGCACCGTTTGCGGTTTGAGTTTCGAGGAGATCGCGCCGCGGACGTTTTCGTTTAACTCGCCGTATGGGGCGTGTCCGACGTGCCACGGCTTGGGGACGCAGGCGGAGTTTGACCCGGAGCGTGTTGCGCCGGATCGCAATTTGTCGCTGGAGGATGGGGCGTTGTTGCCGTTTTCGTCGAAAACGTCGGAGTATTGGCCCAACATTCTGGCGGCGGCGGCGGCGCGGTTGGGGTTTTCGCCGAAAACGCCACTGAAGGATTTGACGGC
>JACMIU010000093.1 GCA_014380985.1 Armatimonadota bacterium
GGCGGAACGCCCCCAACCGGAGGATGGAACATCCCCGCATCGCGCATCCGCCAAATGTATCCGAGCAGTATGATGTTGTCGCCCGCTCGTTGCATAATCACCGTGCCGCGCCTATAATCAAACAATGCCCCTCCCGCGCTTGCGCCTTCTTTTGCTCTTGCTCACCGTTCTTTCTTTAACGGTATCGTTGCCAGTTCATGCCGCCGACGAAAAGCGACTGACTTTGGATGAAGCCCTCGGTTATGCCGGCGCAATTGACCAGTACGGCGCGATTCCGCGCCTTCGCTGGCTCAAACCGGCTAAACCTACCGACACGCCCGCGCTTCTGGAAACGCGCTTCGAGGCATCCGGCGCGAGCCTTTACCGCGTGGACGCCCGCACTGGCGCGGCGACCCCGTTCTATTCGGCGATTCTGATGGAATCCGCGCTGATTCCTCTGCCGGGCATGGATCCCGAAACCGCGAAGAAAGCCGCCCGCAATGTGTCGGGATTTCGTTTCGCCCCGTCCGACAAACGGATACTGCTCACGGTGGACGGCGACTTGATTGCCTACGATTTTTTAACGAACCGTGCCGCCCGCGTCACGGATAACGCGAAAGAGCGGCGCGAGGAAGTTTCGCTTTCCCCCAACGGTTCGCACGTGGCTTTCGTGGTGGACAACGACCTGTACATCGCCGATGTTAATTACGACAACGGCGCACCTACCCCGCCCCGGCGCGTGACAAAGGACGGTTCCGCGACCGTGTTTAACGCCCGTCTCGACTGGGTGTACGAGGAAGAACTGTACGGGCGCGGCACAACCACCGGCTACAAGTGGAGCGAGGACGGTTCCCGCCTTGCCTTTTTGCGCCTTGACGATGCCGAGGTTCCGATGATTCCGCTCGTTGACGACATGGCGCGTATTCCCACCGTGCAACAGTTGCCGTACCCGAAAGCCGGAGACCCGAACCCTCGCGCCCGTCTTGGCGTGGTATCGGTGCGCGGCGTGACCGACCCGGTTTGGGTAAACTTGGACGAATACCCCGAAGCCGACCGATTGATTGTGCGCTTTGGGTTCACGCCCAACGCGAACCGTTTATCGCTACAGGTCCAGAACCGAACGCAAACGTTTCTGCATCTCCTGACCGCCGACGTTGCCACCGGCAAAACGACCCGCGCCCTGTCGGAAACGTCGCCCGCTTGGGTGGATATTCTCGACGAACCGCGCTACTTAGCCGACGGCTCGTTTCTGTGGCGCAGTGCGCGTACCGGCTTCCGCCACCTGTATCAGTACGACCGCAATAACGCACTTATCGGCGCGGTGACTTCCGGCGAATGGGACGTTTTAGAGGTGCTGAGCGTGAGCGAACGCCCCGGCTCGGTGTACTTTGCCTCCAACAAAACCGGCGCGACGCAAACGCAGGTGTTTGTCGCCAAACTGCGCGGCGGAAGCGGCGACGCTCCGGCTCGCCTCACGCTCCGCGACGGTTCGCACTCCGCCGATTTCGATTCCACAAACGCTTACTTTTTAGACCGATGGAACGATTTGGACGACCCGACGCAATTACGGCTACACGCGGCGTTTAGCGGCGTCGAGGTGCGCCCGCTCGGCGCGAATCTGCTCCCCATTACCACGCGGCGCGGGTACAAATTATCCACGCCCGAACTCGTCACGATTAAAGCGCGGGACGGCTACGCGCTCGACGCGCTACTTTTGAAGCCCGCCGACTTCTCACCGACGAAGAAGTATCCCGTTATCTACTGCCTGTACGGCGGTCCCGGAAACCCGACCGTGGTTGACCGATGGGGAACGGTTTCGCTGTGGCATCAGTTTTTGGCGCAACAAGGGTGCCTCGTGTTTATGTGCGACAACCGTTCGGCGAGCAGCAAAGGCTTGGCGAATGTTTGGAGCGTCCACAAGCGTCTGGGTGAAAGCGAAACCCGCGACATTGAGGATGCCATCGGCTACCTGAAAACCCTGCCGTATGCCGACACCAAGCGCGTCGGCGTTTACGGCTGGTCGTATGGCGGCTTCATGGTCGAGTATCTGATGACGCACACCGATTTGTTCGCGGCGGGCGTCGCCGGGGCGGGCGTCGCCGACTGGAAACTGTACGACACGATTTACACCGAACGGTACATGGACACGCCGCAGGCGAACGCCGCCGGGTACGCCGGGTCGTCGCCGATTGGTGCGGCAGGCAAACTAAGTGGGAAGCTTCTGCTTTTGCACGGAACACTGGACGACAACGTTCACGTTCAAATCACGAGGCAATTTGCGTTTGCGTTGGAGCGACCGGGGATACAGCCTCAGGGCGAATTGCTTGAACGCCCGCTCCA